>JAAZFF010000321.1 GCA_012511845.1 Lentisphaerota bacterium | reverse complement strand
GGGAGCCTCTCCCGCACCGATGAATGCGTTTCTGCTTAATTTCGGTCTTGAAACGCTTCCTGTTAGCATGCCCAAACATTGTTCCAATGCTCTCAAGGTTGCTCAATACCTGGAAAAACATCCACGCGTCTCCTGGGTGAATTGTCCGGACCTTCCAGGAAACAAGTATCACAGTCTTGCAGCGAAATATTTGCCCGGCGGAACTTGCGGCGTTGTTTCCTTCGGACTTAAAGGCGGCAGGGAAGCCGCAGTAAAGTTTATGGACAAACTCAAGTTTGTAGCAATAGTTACACACGTTGCCGATGCAAGAACGAGCGTCCTTCATCCGGCGAGCCACACCCACCAGCAACTCTCAGAAGAGCAATTGATAGAAGCGCGAGTACCTGTTGACATGATCCGCCTATCTCTGGGAATAGAAGATCCTGAAGACATAATAAATGACTTGAAACAGGCACTGGAGTAGGCGGAAAAATGGAAGCAAAGAGAAAAACTCGTCTGGCTGTTCTCGGTTCAGGAGCAGGAACAAATATGCAATCAATTCAAGATGCGATTGCAGATGGTACTCTTGATGCAGAGATCGTATGCGTTATTTCTGATGTTTCCAGTGCGAAGATTCTTGAAAGGGCGACTTCTGCCGGCATTGATGCAACTTTTATTGATGCCGCTCCGTTCAAGACCAAGCTTGACGGTGAAGCGGAGCAGAAGTATATCGACAAGCTGTTGTCACATGATGTGGAATATGTCGTTCTTGCCGGTTTCATGCGTATGCTCAAGGATAAGTTTTTATCGCATTTTGAACGTCGGGTAATAAATATACATCCGTCTCTGCTGCCGGCATTTCCCGGACTCCGTGCTTGGAAGCAAGCTCTTGATTACGGGGTAAAGATTGCTGGATGCACTGTACATTTTGTCGATGCAGGAATGGATACAGGCCCTGTTATTTTGCAGAAAAGTGTGCCGGTTAAAGAAGACGATACTCCTGATCTGCTCCATGCAAGGATTCAAGTGCAGGAACATGCAGCATACCCGGAAGCTCTTCGCCTTCTTATTTCCGGGAGGCTCACCCGGGAGGGCAGGGTTGTTAAATCCGGCGTATAATCCTTCGCATCGGCAAAAACATCATTATACATGTTGTAATTATCAGGAATAAAACGCCTTCCGCTATTTTGCCCCAGGGGATGTAAAGCTTCCTCGCCAGACCGGCAGACATTCTTTCAATTGTAATTGAGGTGAATGACCAGCCGATAACAATGCCGGCTGCAAAACTTAGTATTATTGCGCAGATAATAGCAAACATTCCTTCTCCTATAAACATCGAGGCAAGCTGCCTTCGAGTCATGCCCACAGCATGCATCGTATTGAGCTCCCGGCGTGAAGCGTGAGCTGATGCAACAAGCATTGCGGCTATGCCGGATGCTGTTACGGCAAGTGACCAGAACGGTATTCTGGCAAGAGTTCCAAGTATGATGTAGCCGTGCGCAATTGTTCCATCCGCAATTTCATCTCTATGATGTACTTGCAGTGAATTGGCTTTGTCCATATTTTCAATTCTGCGATCTGCATATGAAGCATCTATAGCCGAATTTAATGAAGCGTCAAGGCGTATCGAAGCCTGGAGAGGGTGGAAAGCCTGCAACTCAGGTGAAAGGTTAAGCCAAAAGAAATAAATTGTTTCCTGATTTTCTGTAAGCAAACGGGCGCAGCTCTCACTTGTAAACACCATGCTCTGTGTAGGCTTGAACATGCCGCCGGCAGATGTGCCTCTGTTGAGCTTTCCGGACAAGCTCCTGACTCAGGCACGAGACGTTACGAGGTGCCAGTTCAAATCAATAACACCGCAGATCTCAAGTTCCTTTCCGCCTAAAATAAACTTGTCACCGACATGCAGACCTGTAAGTCTCGTAAACATTTCAGGAACTATGCAGGAATCGGAGTTCAGCATCCTGGCAGTGGCAGTTTTTCTGTCGCTTTCTGTAAATTTAAAGTTTGCAAGCGGGTTTTCTCCGCCGAAAGCTTTCTCAGGATCTACACCGAAAACGAGTATCAAATCGCTGGATGGACGCGGGAGTCCTCTGCTTTCTATTTCCTTTAAAGTTTCTTCACTCAAAGTAAATTGTGAAGCTTCAATCGGAATTGGACCATTACCTGCAACGCCAGTATTTTCAACTGAATCGAACGCTTCTTTATCGATTCCGGTAGGCAGTACGGACACTATGACATCAGGCCATTCGGGAGAGGGCACATACGAAGACATAAGCGTACCTCCCCATATATGTATTGCCATAAAGGTTCCAAGTCCGAATGCAAGCGTTAGGACTGCTCCCATTGCACGCCCCGGTGCCCTGCTTATCCTCCGTGATAAAATACTAGGATCGATAGCAAGTATTTTTGAAATCAGTCTCGAAAAAATTACTTCCACTGCTCGTGTCAGGGCATGGAGGCAGAGTGCAGACCCTGCCACAAAAGAGGGAAGGGCAACAGCAATCAGCAATATTGAGCGCGTATCCGTATCTACCCCCTTCAACAAAGCGAAAAAGGGCATTGGAAGCATTAGTAATAAACCGTAGATCGTTTTTGACACTGAAACGGGGCGAGGCTCCGAAACATCACCCTCAACGATCTCGAGCGGTCTTACTTTAGCACTTTGTATGCATGGCATTATTGCCGCTAATGAGCCGGATAGAAGTGTCAGCAATGCAGTGCCTGCCGGAGCCTTCCAGCCCAGGCGTACAATCGTGGGGAGTTCGCCTTGCGTATCGGAAATAAGGAAGAGTTGAACGAGAAGAGTTGCGGTTAAAAGACCGATTGCCCAGCCGATAATGGAAATAAGCAAGGTCTCCCATACGAAAACAAGAGCTGTGCCGCCTCGTGTCAAACCGTTACAGCGAAGTAATGCCAAAGTTTTGCGTTGTCCCGCAATACCAGTAGTAAGCATTGTAAGAAGCATACAGATGGCAGTAACAAATGCAAGCGACAGCGAAAGTGGGAGTTGTTTTGAAATGTTACTTGCTGTATCGGTTTTATACCTGTCCTGCACAGCATCACGTGTATAATAGATGCAGTCATCTGCCTCGGGAACAGATTCCAGAACTTGCTCAACATCTTTAACCGTGCCTCCTTTAACGGTTTCACAAAGTGCTAGGTTAAAGTATGAAGTAGCGTTGGGGCTCAGTTCAAAAATATTTTCCATCACCATTGATGTGGTATAGATTGATGGAAAAGCTTTAACAATAGTATCGCTTTTGAAAAATCCGGCTACTTCAAGAATTACAGTGCCTTCACGTAAGAGAACTGGAATTTTTTCGCCGACCTCTGGTAGTGGAAGCATTCTGTCGTAAAATAAAGTTTCATTGAAGATAGCCTTGTTGCCATCGAGAGTAACTTCAGCCCGGATTTCTTCTTTAAGGTGCTGTGCTGAAAGCGGAGGTTTGCCGGTATCGGGCATTGCCGCAATTCCACCCATCAGAGGTGGCCCCTGCAACACTCTTCCACCAGGTCTTACATCGAGCTGGACATGATGTACCGACAGAAACTCCGCTTTAATTTTGTCCGACGAACGTAACCGGGCAACAAGTTCTTCAGGCAGGGGTCCTGCCGTGCGTGCCATTCGTCTGAAGCCGGTTGTAGCTTCAGCCGTAGCTCGTTCTTTATTATCTTCTTCAGGTGCACTGCCCTGAAACAGGGGAGCTGGTCTGCCACGCGGTGCTGGTCCTGATATCCATGCTGAAAAAGGAGCTGTAGCTTTGGTTACTGAAGTTTTAGCCTGGGATGATACGGTTTCCGCTAGTATCAGGTGCCATGCCAGGAGAGCTGTTGCTGCTGCTATACCGAGTACGGCTGTTGCTGCTCTGGCTTTTTCCGACAAAATGGCTTTTGAAGCTAATTTAAATGTAATCATAATGAAATCCAGTTAAATGGTGAGATCAGATTGCATTGCTGCCAAATAACGCGAAGAAACTACTTTTGAATCATTGTTAGTCTCGAACGTATCCATAAAACGCCCATCTTTTAAAATATGGACTTGTGAAGCGTATGCAGCAATCAGCGGATCATGTGTGACCATTAAAACTGCACAGCCGGTCTGCTCGTTTAATTCTTTTAGAAGTCCGCAAAGCTTATGTCCTGCAGGAGAATCAAGATTTCCCGTCGGTTCATCGGCTAAAACAACCTCGGGCTTTCCCGCCAGTGCGCGTGCTATAGCAACACGCTGACGTTCACCACCGCTTAGTTTTGCCGGAAGATGTTTCTTTCTGGCTGCTATATCAAGTGTCTCCATCAGTTCCGTAACTCGATCATCTTT
>JAAZFF010000320.1 GCA_012511845.1 Lentisphaerota bacterium | reverse complement strand
CTGCAGCACTGAGCATATCTCCGCTTGAAATGATATGCTTTGAATTATGGGGGGAAACTTCGACAGCAACGATAGCGCCGCCACCACCCGGTTCGCAAAGTGCCTCCCATCTGATTCCTTCACTCATAATTCCACCCGCCCAAACAGCTAGAATTGCTGCTGTTATGTGTTTCATTTTTTCCATCACTATTTCACCTCAATACTTAATGAGCGCCCGGGAATCCCCCGGACGCTCAAAATGTTTATCAATAAATTATCGGATTGTTATTGTTGTTACACGCTTGATATTTGTGGTAACTTTCAGGGCATCACCTTCGATGAAGAATCTGGCTGCAACCGGACCGTCTTCTGTTTCCGGGAGATTTATCGCCATGAAGTCATCAGCCGTAAAGTTTGTGTTTTTGAACTCTACAAGAGAATAGGTGTTGTTGCTATAACCTGTTATATTTTTGAAGTCGAAAACAAACGGACCATCACCTGCTTTTGTGAAGTCGCCTTCCACGATAATCGGAGCAGTAGATTCAGTCAGCGCTGTTATCACAGTGCCGTTATCCCATGAAAAAGAAGGGACCTCTACTGATATACCGCCACCGATACGGAGCAGGCTGCCGTCGCCCGGGTCAGAAAGTTTCGTAAAGTACGAGGCTTCCTTGCTGTTGCGACCCTCCCAGTCCACTGCAAAGCCCATCGTATTGGGCCATCCGTCCTGACCTGATGGGCCGGCGCCTCCGCCGGCATTTCCACCACGTACTTCAATATTGTGCCATCCCTGTGCTAGCGTGCGTGTTGCGATACTCGTTCTGTTCCATGTGCGGTCTTCAATGATTACTTCGCCATTTAGTATTACACGTATATTGTCGTCGATGTTGCCTCCGAACGTAACAGTTCGGAAACCGGGTGTTTCCGGATCTTCATGAACGTACATCTGACCGGTATAAACCCAGGTCTGGTAATCACCCCATCCTGAAGTTGTCTGCAGCATCCTGAAATCGGGTTGCAGTTCTGTTTGCGGATTGGGATCAGTGATATTGAATTCACCGGGAAGAAGCCCTTCCCATATACCATTGCTTGAAGCATCTTCTGAACTTGGAAGATCAAGAGAGCCGCCTGATAGAATTAATCCTCCCAGTCCAAGAGCAGATGGCGAATATGCAGATATAACGCCGGAAGAAATTACCATAGTGCCGGTAAAAGTGCTGTCTCCGGAAAGGAGCTGGATTCCTGAACCGCTTTTAACAACGGTTCCCTCTCCGATAATAGATCCTGCAAATGAGTTTGTGCCTGCTCCTGTCATAAATAATGAGCTTTCCGGAATAATGATCCGGGCACCGGAAGTTACTCCTCCCTCAAGTCCGCCGATGCGAACATCTGTGTCAGAATTTATTTCTACTTGACCTCGAATTATATCGATGACAAGATCATCTATATTCGAGCGGGGATCATTATTCAGAACAAGGTTTCCTTCGCCATTTTTGATCAGGGCGCCTGTTCCGTATACGGGGGATTCAATTGTCAGCGATTTGTCCGGCTGTACATCAATACCTCCACCTGTGATTGTTATTCCACGGGTAGACTCCAGTTCGATATCGTCGGTTGCATGCAGGACTCCTCCGGCAAATTCTAACTGATTAGTAACGAGAGATTCAGGAGCAGTTCCCATTGCAGTATTAGAAGAAACTATAAAATTACCCTCATCAAGAACTATACGTCCTGTAAAAGTGCTGTTATTACCATTCAGCGTCAACGATCCTCCACCTGCCTTTCTAATTCCTGCTGAACCGTTAATTTCAGATATGTTACGATCAATAGTAACAGCATTTGGGATATGTAATGTTTTCAGGGAATTGTCTCCATCTGCATCTAAAACAAATTGTGCATCTGCAGCTTGTGCAAATGTGAATCTGTTCAGTTCAACATCTCCACTTAAAACGACGCTGTTATGTAGAGTGCGGGAGCTGCCTGAGGTAAACATTCCACCGTTCAGAATCAGTGTTCCCGTACCGATCGGACCGGAAATTATATGATTCTCTTCATCGATCGAGCTGCTGGCGTCAATTGAGGTACGACCAGAGTTTTGCGTAAACCCTCCTAAAAAAGTACTGGAAGAATTTCTGAAATTTATTCCCACATTGCTCGCTCCAGTCATGGATATCCCATACTCTCCGGAGATTGCCCCATCTACATTGAAATTACTGTCCCAGTGCTCCCATGCCTGATCATTTGTAAGCTCAATTGCGAGAGAAGAATGCAACCTGCTGGCTGTATGCCACTCGTTACCCTGTGATATGCGCACCCCGGCAGATCCTATAAAAAGCTTTGCATCGGGAGTTACCCCTTTTACTACAAGATCATTGGCTGACCACCCGTCGTTTCTAAGTCTGAGAACAAGTCCACGACAACTCTGTTCTCCGGAGATTTCCGGATGTACAAACCAATGTCCGGACTCCTGAGTTCCGAATTCAGCGATATCATCAGCAGTCGGATAGTCGGCGACAGGCTCACCGCTCCTGACTGTCCACATTACCGAGTTAGTCCAGTCGGGGGATTCAGTTACCCCGGAAGATGTACGAAGCCACTGGAAAGAGGCAGCTGATGCAGTAAAAGAAATGCCGACTATCAGCAGTGAAACGAATGAGCTTCTTATTATTTTTCTCATGTTCATACCTCGTTTTATAGTTTAGTTTTTGTTAGTTGTTTCCTGGAAACATATCTGTGAACGTAACTGAGTTCACGCTGTGCGGCGAACTCATTAATGACAACGTATAAAAATGTGTCAGATAGATTTTCGATGGATAGCATACTATATGTAATCTGCAAATGGTACATGCAATTATCCCTGTTTCCTGTTTTGGTAAACAATCTTTTATTAAGTTTGGGATAATTATAATACATTTACGATACAGGTGTCAATACTGCTAAAAAATAAATAATAAACGCGCAGCATGTTATAGTCATCGGCCCTGTAGTACAGGTATTCCTGCCTGTGACCGCTTGCTGGATGCTGGATACAAGGTCGAATTAATGAATTGTCGATAGAATCGATTGTGACCTCGGACTTCGGATCCGAAACTTCAAGTCTGGCAAGACTTCTTTTTTATTACAATTTGCGCAATCTGTTCTCAGACTAAGTTCTGCTTGTACATAATAGCTTTATTGCTGTAACATAAAGGAAATTTTTTCCCTTATATAAAGCAGTACATACCGATGTTATATTTCAAGAAACGAAAATTGCGTACACGCGCAAAGAATCTTCTCCAGGCGGCAAAAAATATTTATAACTATAATGGCGATTTGATGGATCCCCTCGTTGCCAACCGGTTTCTTGATACAATTTCAAAACTGAACCGTGTAATAAGAAAAGGTACAATCAGTGAGCTCGAAGAAATTATTTGCGCAGCCGAAAGTTTCATCGAAGAAAATTATCCGCCTTCAAAAAATGCGGCTTTTAGGGAAATTGTGGAAACGCTCGTTGTGGCATTCGGCGTAGCAATGGCATTCAGGGCATATTTTTTCCAGCCGTTCAAAATTCCTACAGGTTCAATGCAGCCCACACTTTACGGTATCCATTCCATTGCCGAACCCGATCCCGTCAACGGACCCGGAATCCTTGACACAATGCCGCTCAAACCGCTGAAGTGGCTCATTACCGGTACATGGTACAAGGATGTTGTTGCAGAAAAAGACGGAACCGTCAGTATTTCACAGGACGCCCGCTATCCGGGAAGAATCGTAATAACCGTTGCCGGTAGAAAACATAAGGTGCCGCAGGATGCAATGGAGCGGCACGAAATTGCAGTGCGCAACGCCCAGCGTCCCGCCATGGCGGACAGACCCGATGCATCAGCAAGAGTTCTCGCCACTTCTTATGTAAAAAAGGGCGACCGCCTGTGGGCAGGATATGTTACGGCGGGGGATCAGGTGTTTGTAAACAGAATCACGTGGAATTTTTTCCCGCCGAAACGTGACGATGTAATCGTCTTCGCAACAAGCGGGCAGGAGCTCTTCTTTTCACGTAAAGCTGCAGAATCGGCTGCTGAAAAAGGCTCTGTAATAACCAGAATACCAAATTTACCCCTGTATCTCGTTGAAACGTCAATACAGCCCGGTCTTCCCCCCGCCCAGCATTACATAAAACGCCTCGTCGGTATGCCGGGAGAAAGCATTTCAATAAAACATCCGCATATCTATGCTGACGGCACTAAAGTGGAAAATCTGTTCGGGATGGATCGTGTAGCTTCCATGGGACAATCAAAATCTCGCAGTGGAGTATATTACGGCTATCACAATACAATGGATGAAGATACACCGCACAGGAGTCCGTCCTTGATGTCGGACGAAAATGATTCCATAGAAATGGGAGAAGGCGAATACCTCCCGATGGGCGATAACACTCTCAGCAGCTACGACGGCCGCTACTGGGGTACCGTCCCCAAGGCGCAGATGGTCGGTCCCGGCTCATGCATATGGTGGCCGATTTCCGTGCGATGGGGCAGGATAAGGTAAGACCTGGCTCGGACTCTACAGACCCGCACACTATTTAGTGGAGGCAGGAGTCACGGACAATAAGCTGGCAAGGAATCTCTGTATGGCTGGTGTCATACGGGTGACCTTCTATCATCCGGATCAGGGTGTTGGTTGCAAGGCTGCCTACCGCCTGAAGGTTGATGCGCATTGTCGTGAGGGCAGGGCGCACAAGTTCGGCGATTGGATAGTCGCCAAATCCGACAACGCTGATATCGTCGGGAACTTTCAGACCTGTCTGTATGATTTCATCCATCGTTTCAGCGGCTACCAGGTCGCTGAGGGCAAAAATGGCGTCCGGCCGTTTGCCGCTATTGAGCAGATATTGGACATCCTGTGCCACGGATTCGCCGGGCAAATGAAATCTGACCCAGTTGGGGCGTAGCGGAACATCTGCTTCACGACAGGCACGACGACAGCCTTCAAGGATGTACTGTTCGTCCTGATTGGGAAAAACTCCCAAAACTGCCAGGCGCTTAAGTCCCTTTGAAAGCAGGTGGCGTGTGATCTCAAAACCCGCCTGTTCGTGAGCGCTTGAAACACCCGGGACACTTTCGATTCCCGGCAGATCACAGTGCCCGATTGTTACAACCGGGAGCCCTTGGTCAATCAGCAGTTTGACCGGCTCTCGGTTCATGGCAAAGTTGCCCATCTCCCCGGCAACCATGTAAACAACGCCGTCGACCTGTTCCAGCACCGCCCGCTGCGCAGCTTCGAGGGACTGCTCGGTATTGTTTTGTGAAAGACTGACCGAAATGGAGTAGCCGCGTGGCCAGGCTTCACCGATAATGCCGGAAAGTGTTTCTCCAAAAGGTGTCTTGCGGTCGATGGGCCTGACGATGGCATGGATCTTTCCCCTGATCTGCAACTCGGGAGCTGACACAAAAAATCCATGTCGGGGCACATGGTTGAGTACTCCCTTACGTGCCAGCTCCCGCAGCGCACGGTCGGCAGTGACAGGGCTGACTCCAAAATCAGCTGCAATATGCCGGATTGGACCGACGCGATCACCGGGTTTGAGATCGCCCCGTTTGATTTGTGCGCAGATGCGGTTTTCGATGTCCTGATAGCCTGTAGCCATGGTTAGCTGGTCTTGTAGTTGTAGTCGGGGTAGTAAAGGATAATGCCGACTTGTTTAATGAACGTAGGTTTATTTTGCCTCTAGATCGAAAAGGCAGGTTCCCGGGGTTGGAAAATCGTATTCGAACCCGGACGCATCACATGTTATCACGGTTTTTGAGAAAACTTCCAGAACTGTTTTGACAGGACGGGGGAGCTTGATCCGGATCTTGCCGCCTTCGGCTGAATGGACGGCAAGCAGCCTGGTGTTGGCATATACAGGGGTCTGTTCCTCGCAGTAAATGTTGACACCGGATTGGGCAGCGAGTTCTTTCAGGAGATCGATTGTCAGATCTTTTGGAGTCGCTACATGCACCGACTGCCAGCTTTCCTTATCCACACGGTTAACTCCCGGCGTGCCAAATTCGACTCCGGCAAGTTTTTGCATCTGTTCGGGAACCCAGTTGCTGCCATCACTGATTCCGGGAGCATAGAGCCAGACAATGTGACGGTTGTCGCGCAGAACATGTTTGTTCAATTGTTCCAGCTTGCGCTGGTCGATCTCGAAGGGCGTGCAGAAAACAACCAGTTTGTAGCGCTCAAAATCCGGCATCTCAGCAATGTCGTTGAAAGAAATGATATCGTAGGGAGCGCCGACACGATTGAGCTTGTCGCGGATGCCGTGCAGGAAGGAATCCTCCTGCATGCCATTTTTCCAGGCATTGCGATCGGAGTCTGTCGGATGCAGGTAGTAGCAGCCGTCGGGATCGATCACCATGGCGATCTCGGCGACGCTCTTCTCCTGCTTGCCGGCGTATTCGTCCCAGATTTCGCTCATAAGGCGGAAATTGTCAAAAATAACCTCGGTCTGGTAGTAACCACCCCACATGTCGAACCACCAGAGAGAAGCCCCGTTGATCAGTGCCAGGGACATTTCGCGCCGCAGTCCGGCGACATCGGCTGCATCGTCCGCCCAGTGGGGGAAGGGCATGGTGACGTAGGGCGTGAGGTACTGGTTGTAGGTG
>JAAZFF010000319.1 GCA_012511845.1 Lentisphaerota bacterium | reverse complement strand
GTGTAATGTTCTGGATAAAATCACGATCTGCCCCCGATCCCTGCACTGTAGATTCAAGGATTCCGATATTGTCAACAATAGCAACTTCTGCCGGATGATTATTCTGGGCACCGAGTGATGTGTCTGATAAAATTTTCACGTGGCTGTTCTGGCGTATCATATCGAGGTTAAAAAATGCCGGATAATCTGCAATCAGTTCTCCGTCAGCATTAATGCGGGAGCCATGAGCAACTCCGAAAGTCAGCCCCCTTGCAAACAACCCGGCAGACATATCGCCGACGGACACGGCACTGCCGGACATATTAGGGCGTGTTCCGCCGATAAATCGCGAATCACCTTTTGAGTCAGGAGCACTTAGCGTTGTCATTTCCACACCAAGGGTTTCAGCATCGCCATCAGATACTTCGGCTATAAGTACAGAAATGTGAACCTGCTGCGGCATTACGTCCAGAGACTGAACGAGCCGTTGCACTTCAAGAAAATCTTCCGGTGCGGCATCAACAAGCAATGCATTATTGGAGGGTACAGCCTCCACAGAAACTTTACGCCTTGCTCCTGCCCCGACATTTTGGGCAGATGATTTTTCGAGAAGGGTTGAAACATTTTTTGCAACATCTTCAGCTTTAATATAACTTAAAAGAATTGCATTTAATGCGTTACGCCCCGTTGGAGCCGGAACATCCATTTCTGCTATTAAATCTTTTATTTGCGTTATTTGCCGCGGTGTACCTGTCACTATCAACCGGTTGGCATGTTCGGCAGCAACGATTGAAGGTGGACGTATAGCGGATACACCGGACTGTTCCCCCGGTGCCGGCGGCACTCGATCAAGAAGCTGATGTGCGCGTGAAGGTGTTTCTGAATATGCCGCTGAAAGTTGTTGGGCAAGGCTCATTGCATCAGCGTGTTTAAGGGGAAAAACTTCCATAACGCGTGCCATCCCGGGCTTATCGAGTTGCGAAACAAGATCTTCAATTCGCCTTATGGTATCAGCTGTATCTGTTATTATGAGGTGATTTGTTTCATCGAGTGCGCTGACGGAATCCTTCCTTTGCAAGTGCCCTTCAAGCATTTTTCGCATTTCACTTGCTGTAACGTGCTTCAATTGCATGATACGAGTTATGAGTCCGAAGGAAGGAGACTCGTCCTGATCACCAACAACAGTACCCATTCTCATTGCGCGTTCCGGAAGCTTTACAACACGGTTAATCTCGCCTTCGGACACAACGGTGAAACCTGATGATTCCAGCACAGCTACAAAAAGTGAATAGGCTGAACTACGCGATACTTTTGGTGATACTACAGTTATGGCACCGGCAACATCATCGGCAACTACGAATCGTTTTCCTGTAAATTCGCCTACAAGCTGCGTGAAGACCCGTACGTCAACCTGTTCAAAATTAAAAAGTATGAAGTCCTCTGTTATGGAAGGTTCCTCTACAGACGGGAGTGTACTGCTTGTTTCCTGAGCTTTTAATCCCGACAGCATTGCCACTGATATCAGAAAAAGCATCAGCAGCTTTGAAATTAATGTCCTCCGGCGTCGAGATAAAACAACTATCATCTGATTACACCACGTTTACTTGATTTATAAAACTCTATAAGTTCAAGGATTTCCGGAATTTCCGGTAAATCTTCTTGTATCTTGCTTATTGCATCTGTCACGTTCAGACCTGATCTGCATAAGATTCTATAAGCTGAACGCAATAGGTTTCGTGTTTCATCGGAAAAACCTCGCCTTGTCAGACCTACATTATTTGTTCCTTTTACACCGACAGGGTTTCCTGCCACGAGCATAAATGGAGGAACATCCTGCAACACTGCAAGTATTGGACCCACCATGCTATATGCACCAATTCTGCAGAATTGGTGAACTCCGTTCAGCCCGCTTACAGTTGCGTATCTGCCGACATGAACATCACCTGCAAAACTTGTGCTGTTGGAAACAATTACCCGTTCTTCCAGCACACATCCATGCGCAACATGGCAGTAAGCCATCAAAAGGCAGTCTGCACCTACCTTTGTAATTTCGCCATCGCTTGTACCGCAATTTATTGTTACGTACTCACGCATGACAGTGCGGGATCCCACTTCTACAAAAGTATCACCACCCTTGTACTTCAAATCCTGAGTTTTACCGCCGATATGGGCAAAAGGATGTACCTCACACTCTTCGCCCAAAGTGGTATTGCCGCTTACCATTGCATGGGCAAAGATTTTGCATCCATTGCCTATTATGGCATCTTTCCCGATTACTGCGTAAGGTCCAACTTCTACGTCGTTACCTATGACTGCACCGTCTTCAATTATCGCTGTAGAATGGATTCGACTCATTTTTTATTGGCGTCCTGTTTTGCTTTTCCTGAATTGTTATTTTTCGGTGCAAGCATAAATGTGAGGGTCGCTTCAGTTGTCACTTCACCGTCAACAGT
>JAAZFF010000318.1 GCA_012511845.1 Lentisphaerota bacterium | reverse complement strand
TATCATTACCGCAAAAAGAGTATGCGGGCTCTACGATTAGTTTGAAAGTCGGTAGCCAGGAGGGCGAAGCTTCGCTGAGCCGTACCACGAGGTAAGGTGTTATGATCCTGGAGGGCATACAAAAGCCTGGAGGGCGAATGTCCTCATGAGCCGCTTCGTATCGTCTGCGGTTTGCGGGGACGCTCACCCTCCATGGTAGGTACGGTGCTCTGCGTTCCCGACAATCACTCAGCAGGCACGGCGGTTTATGGGGACGGCGGTTTACGGAGAAACGCGCCCTACCTGCTTGGCAAATGGAAACCACCGGGATTCGGTCAGTTGTCTGAGCGTGTCAGTTTTCGAATTGCATCAGTTTCTTCGACTTTGTATGGTCTGCCATCGGAATGCAGCAGTTCGTGGAACCAGACAGGCGGCTCTTCTGTTTCGCACGGTTCCTGCCATGTGCTCCAGGGTAGGTGAGTCTGGGTGCGACCGCGCACGAAACCCCAGTTGTATGCGGCTATCTTGTTCTCCTTTGCAATGGGTAAAATGTCTTCCACCACGCTTCCCGATATGCGTGCCATATACTCCGTGCATAGCAGGGGACGTCCATATGTTTGCATCTTTTCAAAACGCTCAATAAATTTATCGGGCGGATCATAGCTGTGAAAGCTTATTACGTCAGAATTTTCTATCTGAACTTTCTGGCATGCTGTCAGGTCTTCCATCGGTGCGAATGCTCCCTGCCAGAGACCCGATGTAAGTGGTTGTGTTGGTTCGGCTGCGCATGCCCAACTGAATGCTGTTGTGAGCAGCGGCGCCACCACATCACCTTTGTTGGAAATATCTCTTGATCCACGGCTGGCGGCGTTGGTGTTATCGGGCTCATTCCATATATCCCAGACATGGACACGCTCATCATCTCGAAAGCGGAAAATTACGCCCTTAACGTACGATTCCAGCTTTTCAAAGCGACTGCTGTCACGTAGCACTGCCACTCCCGGACTTTGCAACCAGCCGGCGTTATGCACACCCGGCTCCGGCTCCCTCTGCTTGCCCGGTCGTGGAAACGGGTGCCAGCAGCTGTCGAACAGTACGGGCATTATGCCGATGCCGTGTTTCTCAGCGATTGTGAGAAATTGTTCCATCCGATTGAGGAAACCTTCTGGATCCTGCTCCCATGCCAGGTCGTGTAGATAAACACGAAGGCTGTTGAAGCCTAGATCTTCCGCCCAACCGAGTTCCTGATCTATCGTATGCGGATCGAACGTTTCTTCCTGCCACATTTCAAGCTGGTTGCATGCATTGTGCGGAGTGTAGTTACAACCCACGAACCAAGGTTTTGTTTCGTACCATTTATTGGCCTTTTCAGCCGTCCAGCGTAATTCAGACATATCTAATCAATCTTTAGTTGTTATTTTGTTCTGTTCCAATCAGCAACCGATAACCGGTTCGGTTGAAGATTATACCAGGAAATTCAAAACTCACCATGGTTTTAATGTAGTTATCGTCGCAGACTATAGGTTTGAAACTGACCAAAATTGGTGATGGTAGTTCCAGGCTGAGTGCTTGCATGCCTTTGCGTTCGATTGCTACGGTGCGTGTAATGGTGCGAAACTCGATGCAGGGAGTTGGCGCACAACCATAGTCAACATGTATGGTATCTGTCTTGTGCAGGAGGAAGGGGATGCGTTCTGAAAGTTTCCGTCCGCCTGTCCACGGTGCATACAGTCCTACATTTACAGAGCCGGGTCTTAGCGTGTAAGTTTTCTCGACTTGAGCAATTTTAGAGTATTTGACAGTTATTTCATGTGCGTCGACATCGCATTTTCTCATATGAGCCATCATGTTTTCCCGGCTCGTTCCTATCTCTCCGATTACTGTTTCCCAGCCGCCTCTCCCGCAGTTTGCGCTCAAAGCAATGGTTCCCAGTTTATCTAACCATAAAAACTGTGGTCCTTCGTGCGCCTGACTCCAGTGTGCCTGGTACGCAAATCCCATGTAATATCCAGGTTGGCGCACAAATATATATTGGTTGCCCCGCTTGTCGACCAGATTTTCTGCTCCTGTCTGTTGCTCAAGACAAGGCAGTGTTCTCATGATTTCTTTCTGCATTGTTTTTGCAGGTGCATAACGTGGATAAAGCAACAAGGGATTTACCGGTTTATAGGCACTGCCAGTTGCCTTGTTTCGCTCAGTCGCTACTGAACGTAACGGGTTAAGTGCTGCAGCTTCCCATAGCCGATCTTGTTTTGCAACTTTTTCTTTATTCAATAGAAGCAGAGCTAAAAATCGCCGTTCATCCTCATCGCCAGTCTGCCCCGAGAGGAGAGACTGCATGATTTTGCCCAAGCCATTATATTCACGGTTTGGGAGTCTATGCCCGCCAGGCGAACGTGTTTGGTGTCCAGTTGATATTAACATTGTTTTTCCATCAGGTTCCGGAAGTATCCAGCGGCTCATCCACGCCCCATGTCGGCGTAGCACCTCCAACACACGTTCATCAGGCCATTCCTGATAAAGCGCTGTCAGACACCATAGTGTTGTGAGGAAGTAGGAGAATGTGTCGGCTCCATCTTGTTCATACAGGAATCCCATGTTTGTGGGTGACATGAATTCTCCAAGCAAAGCCTCGCCGGCACGATTCAGAAGAGAGAGCGGGGCAGCATCATTATTCAATCTCGCCAACTTCGCAGCAGCAGTCATGGCTCCGAGGATCTGGTTGCTGAACGAGGTAGCATGTAAATAGCAGTGTTCGTCGGACAGTGCAAACCGTGCTGCCGAGAGGCTGTGTTTATACAGTTCTTTTGCCATTGCCGCCGGCATCGTTTTTCCCGCCACTTCCAGAGTGAAACTCATATACATTGCACCGAAGCTGCTGGATGCCAGCATCGGCCTGTCAAGTGCGGCAATATTGTACTCGGGAATTGCCCCATCCTCACGCATAAGTCCAAAGACGTAATTGAGCACCAGATCTAGTTGCTTCAATATTTGCACGTCACCGTGGTAGATATTCCATGGTGCATTGCAGCCATAGAAAAAAGCGAGAGAGTAATAGTTTTCCAGAACTCTGCCGTTAAATGGCGCATATACATCTGTTCGCCAGAGTGCCTCGGAGAACCAGCCTTGCATTTTGCCTTGATCAGTGACAACACAATTGCAGACTCGAGCAAAATCGACGAACTTGCCAAACAGAGGGTACTCTTGTGGTTTCCATTGTGCCGGATCAAAAGTGGTTATCGTATTGATATTGTCATTTTTTTGACGCTCGAATGCTGTGTGCTTCACGGATATCCTTTCAGTGATGGTGGATTGGGGAATGTAACATGTTTTTGTTGTTTTACCAGGGTGTAATTATCGTGCTTGCGTAGCCGCAAGTTGCCGGTTAGGTTTACAGTTCATTTTTCGGATGATCGTATGGCAGCAAGTTTGGCGTTAATGTTTCTTTGACGGAAGCTTGCTTGAAGTCGCCCGAAAGATTCCACGTCCATTTGTTCCAACATAAACTCGATCAGGCCGCTGGCGATCTCCTGCAATGATGCTTTCACTTGGCCAGCCCAAGGTTGCGTCATCAATTCGCGTCCAACTTGCACCGAGATCGTTTGAACGATATATGGAAAGGGCAGGATCTGTTTCACCCTTTATTCGACCAATAAGCCACAGTGATGGCGGTGTATTCCCGGAGGAGGGCATTCCTGTCCCTGCAGATTCGGCAAAATCTATTCCAGTAAGGCGCACCCAGGTGTTGCCTGCGTCTTGGGAACGAAACAGACCATGCTCCTGCAAGGCTGCAAAAAGGTGACCGCTGAGACCGGGAAGAGCAATTATGCGGTGATTGACATAATGTGCTCCACCCTGTGCCGGCAAACGTGATACGTGGCGCCATTCTGCTCCCCCATCTTCACTCCGGTAAAAACGCCCATCGTTCTTGTCATATAAATAAAAGACACCGTCACGTTTGCGATCCGCGGCCAGTGGTTTGTAGAAGGTAAATACCAGATCTGGCCATATAATGCCGGTGGGAGCTCCTTTTGACGGGTGCCAGGTGCGACCACGATCTCGTGTATACCAGACTCCCGTGGCGGAGTCATGACGTGGCATCCAGACTATGTTGTCCGGTGATGCTGCGGAAACGGCTATGCGGCCATCTTTGGCACCTGGAAAGGGCTTTGCCGGGAACTGACGCCACGTCTTCCCTCCATCTTCAGAGTAACGGGCGTTACCACTGCCATAACCATCAGGCGGAGGAAAGTAACGCCAGCAAGCGCCTGCCACCAGAAATTCAGGTTGCGCCTCGCAAAAATCAAGGGAGGTGACTTCAAGCGGTGCAATCTGTCCGTGGGGACCTTCGGGTCCTGATACGCCGATCATGGTGGTTTGCGGCTGTTTGTCTGTATCCCAATGGACGAATCCGCCGACATCCATGAGTCCGCTCACCACGGGTGCGCCTTGCGAAGGTGTAACCAGATCGAATACACAAACTTCCTCATGTCCTTCACTTACGGCACGAAACACCAGAGGTGTCGCCCAGATGTCGTCACTTGACAAGACGCCCGGCCAGAATGCAACCCATAGCTGTTTTGGATAAGCGGTGTCGAAAACCACATCCCATACGCCGTTAAAAACATGGCATCCTCCTCCGACATGTGCCTCGTACGGGGCATGCTCATAGATAAGACGCTTCCCCTGGCGATGTTCCCAGTTGTCGAAACGCTCCCAGTTTTTTCCACCGTCTTTTGAGCGGAAAAAGGCACCGTCGCCATGTGAGCGGGTAAAAACAACAAGCCAGTCAGAGTTTTCAGGACTGGCTGCAAGGGTGGAGTAACCCCACATTTTGCCTTGTGTTGTGGAAAGATCAAGCGGGGTGATTTCCTCAGTTGTATCAGACGTTAAATCAACGCGCCAGAGTTTCTTGTCGCTGAGCAACAGCCAACGACCGTCCGGTGAAAGATTGCCGATAGCGGCAAATGGAATATCCAATTTACGCCACGTAGTACCGTCGTCGTCCGTTTTATATATACCTTGTTTCACAGGTGAATTTTTACCATAAGGTTTAAACGCAGCCAGCCATGGGCGTGTTTTATCTTCGGCTGGCAGAGCCAGTATCCATTCAACTGCAAGCTGGTTCCAAGGCATGCCTGGGACGGGTATGTTTTTCCAGGTGTGACCTCCATCCATGGTTTGATATAATCCGTCGCGCCGGGAGCCGTACCAGGCCAATTGCCCGTCATCAGGATCGATAGCCAGTCGAGGTGCTGTTGAGGCGTTGCTTATAAAAACCGGGTTTCCATCAGGGTTGCGCAGTTGTGCACGTGTCCATGTTTTGCCACGATCTTTTGTAATCAGCACACC
>JAAZFF010000317.1 GCA_012511845.1 Lentisphaerota bacterium | reverse complement strand
GTTTTAACTGTCGTGCTGCGCGCGCCCATGAATCTCTTGGGAACTCCGCAAAGCGCTCTTGCCGCTCAAGCCGGTAAATCTCAGCTCCTTCGAGTCCAAATGCTTCGATTTTTTCTTCCAGCAGCTCCTGCGGGCGGGAGGAAATAAAGACTGCTTGTCCTTCATTTTCCAGTGTGGTTTTGCAGATTTCCAAAACTACAGGATTCGGTTCAGCACTTTTCAGTGCCTTGTCGAATTGGGCAAAAATATCTTCTACAAGATCTTCCGTTTTCTCGGTTGAATCATTTTTCACAATATTTGAAAGTGCTGAGGAAAAACGCGCTCTTAAAAACTTTTTTGCAAAAAAGGGTATGTTATAAGAAACGCCGCGTTCGTCACTGATGTCTTTCGCGATCTTTGCCAAAAAGGAAACTCCATCATATAATGTATGATCAAAATCAATAACTAAAGCGCACCGGTGTTTCTTCTTACCGGAAAAATCAATTGTAAAATCGTCTGACATCTTATTTAAACTCCAAAAGTTGTGTCTACAGCATAAAGCCGTAGACTTTTAACAAAACGACTCCAATATACACTATTAGATAATTGTCAGTCAAATTGCTTTTCAGTTTAATCACGCTGAGGAAATGAGTGGCAGTAGGGAAAAAAGTGTGTAGTGGTTAAAGGGCAGTGAATAGTACTTGGGCGACGCAGACTTTAGCACGGACCTTCCTGTTTGTGACCGGCTGCTCAAAAGGTAGGGCGATGACCCCCGGGTGCACCGAACTGCCCTGCGAGCCGGACAAAGGTAGGGCGATGACCTCCGGGTGCACCGCACTGCCCTGCGAGCCGGACAAAGGTAGGGCGATGACCTCCGGGCACGCCGCACTGCCCTGCGAGCCGGACAAAGGTAGGGCGATGACCTCCGGGCGCGCCGCAAAACAGCGGACAGCTTGGCTTGCTCCGGCTTGTCTCGGCGTAGGATTCGAAGACGGGAAAGCTACCCCTACCTTTCTTCTCAGAAGCTGCAGATTGATGGAATCGAGAGTAATTTTGGTCTCGGACTCGGGACTCGGGACTTAACCCTATCGACAGGATTGCTCGAATTGAGGTTGCCTCGCAACCACGGCTCATGAGGACATTCGCCCTCCAGCTCCGCGTTCTCGGCGTGAGAGTTTCTGGCAGCAGAGCTTTCGTGTCTTTTCGTGCTTTTCGTGGTTCTGAAATTCCTCCATGCAAGGTTATCCCGCCGGCTGAGAAGGTAGGGCGTGGTCCGGCAAGCCAGACCAGTGATCAGTGGTTAGTGGACAGAGGGCAGTTTTCTTGGGAGGCTTATAATCGTTCACATACTCGTACACGATTTCAGTTCAGTAAACATTTAGTTTCTTATGGTCGAGCTCCATTCTCATCCCTGTGTACGGAAAACGTGTACCGCTCTGCTGTGACCGTGTACGATCTCCCGGCTTGCCGGGCAGGACACTTACGGAATAAGCGTCAATACGCCAAACGAGGAAGGATCCCACACAGGCGCCACTCCCCCGCCCCATGACATCATTCCGGAGCCTGCTCCATCATCTTTATCATTTAATTGCAGGGATACTCCGACTTTAACTCCTGCTGACGGCACAACACCACCCGTTTCAGACCAGGGTATACGCAGTTCATACGAAGTTATATCACCTGTACGCTTTATGGAAAGTTCGTACACAGATGAATCACGTGCAAGCTGCCCCGACTGAAGTCCTCCGCTGAAAGCTGCTGGACGGTACAGCGTATGGACTCCCGATCCACCGCCGGGCACAGCAGCACCGATGTACCACTTGAACGCTTTATCATCTGTACCGTCTGCCCTGTTCTCAGGATGGAGTGCAATCACTATGCTGTCTCCCGCAACCGTTTCTTCACCTGTAGCAGTTGCAACATGTTTATCGTCACGCACCATTGCGGCAAAGTACAGGGCATTTTCATCCCAGGCAAACTTCGCTACTCCGGCAAGGTTTCCGGGTGACCATTTATAGCCGCCTTTTTCAGAAATCTGATTGTCGCAGAGCAGCGGAATCGGATCAGAGAAATCCCAGTCACTCAAATCTCCATCTATGTTGATTTTATTTTTTATGCGTGATGCTTCTGTTGCGTAATCGCTTCCTTCATATAAGGTAACACGTACATTATCGTACATTGCCCAGCCCGAACCGCGTGTTACCGGTGTGAAGCTCATTGTCTTCACGTCGTCGGGCGTTGCACGCACATGCGTGAGCAGACGCCAGAACGAGGTGCTCTGTCCGGCATCGAAAACAGCGGGGATATAATAATCCTTTTTGTCCACGCTGAGATTGCTTCCCGCCTGCATGTCGTTGTTCCACACCCATGCCGTATACAGGTATTTCTGTCCGGGGGCGGGAGGTGTTATTGACTGACTCGAATGCTGCCAGCCCTTATTGGCGGTTCCGCTAAAACGCATGGCACGACCCATGAAACCGGGACCATGCCCCAAATCCTTCAACTCGACAGTCTTCGATGTACCGCTCCAAGACACAGGGCGATCTTTGGAAATTTCCTCGAACTGTCCGTTTTTAAGAAGATTGCCGAGAGATTCGGGGCGAATCGGCATTATTTTGAACGGTTTGGCAACAGATATATCACCCGGCGTTGTCCAGTTGAGCATCATGTTGCACTGGGACGTACCTTTTTCAAGAAGCACCTCGGTAACAGGCATCTCGACTCTTGTTATTTCGTTCGGCTCCAAATTGAATTCGTGTGGTGGCAGAGTCTCCACACTGCCACTGAAGTTCAGGGATACGGCACCTGAAATTGTGATACTGAGGGGGTTTCGAATCTCAAGAGGTATTACAGCACCTGTACCCACAGGAATAGTTATTCCCGGCATGGCATCGCCATCGTCCTGCCCCGAAAGAGCAACTCCGACGTGCGCCGCAAGAGTTGGAAGGTCAAAGCCTTCAAGAAAAACGGGCATTGCGGAAAGTTTTACTGGAATGGAACCATCATTCGCCGGTATGGATGATTCATTCCCCTGATGATCCGTCATCAGGATGCTCCGGGCGCCCGCTGCGATTTTGACCTCTACAGGTTTCGCCTTGTCGGATATAAGGGAAGCTACAGCAATACCCTTACCATCTTTTTCAAAAATATGAATTACGGCTCCCGGCTGTATTGCTGCTGTACCTATGGGCTTGGCAAGACCTATTTTGGAGGACATTACTGCAAGTGTCGCTACTACCGGGCGTGGTGTAGTCTTATCTAGCAGATATGTCCAGTTGCCTGCTGACTGCGCCCAGCCACCGAAATAAATGACTGCTTCAGCACCAGCTGCCAGTTCGGCAGGCCAGTTTCTCATCACCCAGCGCGACTGGATAAGGCTGTTCGTCAATGCCTCTATTGCAGGCATACCCCAAACAGACAAGCCTGCTGCTGTTTCGTTGTCCCACACCGTCATGTTTTTGGATCCGGAACTTCGAGCATCCTTTTCAGCCTGTCTTATGCCTCGGCGATTGCTGTAATGCACCGGCAGTACATCAACGTAATGTGCTATGCCACCACCCAGAAGATCGGTACGGAAATTTCGAGGCCAGAGACCACCTGCCATCTGAATTTTAAGATCGGGATCGACCTGCTTCACTGCTTTTGTACCGATTTCACAGAACTCAAGATAATCTTTACCGGGGTTTTCAGATTTTGTACCGGGAACAATTTCGTTCAGCCATTCGAAGCCCCAGATCTTTCCGGAATATCGCTTGGCAAGTGTTTCTGCTGATTTTCTCCAAAGGTCGCGGTGAAACGGGAACGGCTCAAATCCGGCGCTGTCAGCATCTCCGGGTATAATCCATGACGGTGGATTTACGAGGCAAATCTAGGGAACGAGTCCTGCGTCCACATTCGCCTCCAACTGCTCATCAAGCCCCTTCAGCATCCATTTGCCGGGAAGCGGCTCTATTCCGTTCCAGCCTGTGAAATTACGGCAATATGTGAGACCGAGTTTTCTGGCAACTTGTGACAGGTCCCGATCTCCGAGATTAGTTGCACCGAAAGGCGTACGGCGGTTGCCCATGATCTTTTCCAGATCAGGAATGCGTGCAAAAAAAGCATCGCGGACCCCCATGCCTACAATTTCTGCTTCAACCAGTATTACTCCGCGTGTATCCAGCCCCTCTACAGGCACTTCTGTTGTTGTTCCGTTATCTCCCGCAATGACATTTTTTGAAAAAGCTCCACAGGAGCGTCCTTCTGCATCAGTCAGTTTAAAGTTTACAGTATATGCTGCGCCTGACTTTGCCTTAGCACCCCATGCGAGATGTACAACAGGTGTTTCATCGTATGTAAAGATACCTCCGAGCCGTTTTACGACAACATCAAAATCGCTGACGAAGCGGCGGATTTCCATGCCTCCGCCACGTACATGCCAGGGCCAGTCTTTTCCGTCTCCACCGATAAAATTCGCCATCCACGAGATATCATTGTACTTAAAAGTTTTCCCCAGCTTGTACGTGAATATTTCCGTTCTTTCTCCCGGCGTCACATTTACAACCCTAGTTCCCAGACCCGGTATTCCAACATGAAAGCGCCTTGTAGTATATTTGCCATCGGGATTATCGATCCATGGACCTAGCGGCATAAGGCGCAACTTGGTACCATCAGCCCAGTTATCATCAGGATCAAGCCTGTAGTGCACTGCAATTTTCACCTCATCGCCTGTTGTAACACTGGGTGTAAGAGATTCGATCCTTATTGAACTTTTTTTAAAAGTGGCTGCTTCAGGTCTGCGTATACGTTCTGCTTCAGCACGTGCAGCTGCTTCTGCTACAGGATCTATTACCACTCGTATGGGTGCTCCTGTTTCTCTTTTCGTCAAATTGGCAAAATCACCGTCCGGAGAAAGGAAAACAAGGGGTGAAACAGTGTGCATTGAAGAATCGAGCTTAGGTGAGTGCTTGAAAATGTTTGCTGAGCCTTCCTTGATATCCTGCCCTGGTCTCCAGCTTAACATCCCTCCGAATCCATCGATCTTCATCCAGTGCAGATGATTGGATATCTTGTCTCCCGGGGCGGCAACACCAGGTTTTACAGTAACTTTAATTTCAATAGATTCACCCAGAACAGCAGTTTCCGGTGTTTCTATAATACACCAACTGGTTTCCCTGATTTCGGCGGAAACTTTAAATGCAATAAAAACGATTAACAGACAAAAGAAACGTTTAAAGAGAGTTTTGTTATTTTTCATTTTGCTTCTCATTTTTATTTGTCCAGGTTGGTAGCTGATTTCGAATCTGAAACTCAAAGGAACTTCTGCCAAATGGGGCAACTTGTCAGTTTTGTTGCAATTGCAGCAACACCCCCAACCGATGTTTTCTTTATACAATGAACAACGGAGTGAAGTCAATTTAATTTTTGACAATAGGTTCTTATATTTATTTCACCTCAAGTTATCCCGATTGAATGGTGGCATATCATATTTTCTTGATAAACTAAAAAAACTGTTTGACTTAATAGGCGTTTTCGTTGCATAATGCTTGCTTCATTTGCCCGTAGATCCGGTTACTCCTGCGGAAATCAGGGCGATAGTTACAGCAAGTCCTAATGTTGACGCAAAAAGCTGATGGTTTCCCTCATCAGAAGTTTTCTGCGACAGCAGTAGATAGTATATATTCAAAGAAACAAACAAAGCAGAATCGATGAAAACATTTGTACCAGAAAATCCCGGCAGCAATCGCAGATGGCTCGTTGTCGATGCGTCGGAAAAACCACTGGGCCGTCTAGCGGTTACTATCGCTAATGCCTTGCGTGGCAAGGATCAACCTACTTATACACCGTGGGTGGATACAGGAGCTTTTGTTATTGTGACGAATGCCGCAAAAGTTAAACTTACCGGCAACAAGGAACAGAAAAAAATTTATCCGAACTACAAAGGCTATCTTCGTGGGCGTCGTGAAACTACAGCTGAGGAAATGCGCGCCAAACATCCTGACTGGATGGTGAAAAAAGCCGTTGAGGGAATGCTTCCTAAAAATAAGCTTGCACGTACAATGATGCGTCGTCTTAAAGTTTATGCAGGTCCGGAGCATCCGCATCAGGCACAAAATCCGGCTGATTTTTAATTTATTTCAGGAAAGTTAAGGTATTAAAATGGCAGAAATCATCTCCTCGGCAACAGGTCGTCGTAAAACAGCAGTAGCACGCGTAAATCTGTTAGCCGGCAGCGGCAAAGCTCAAATCAATCGCAAAGAGCCGGAGGTCCATATTCCCAGCGAGGCTCTCCGTTCATACATGCTTCAACCCCTGAAGATTGCAGGAGTTGAAGAGAAGTATGATGTTCAGGCATTCGTCAAGGGTGGAGGCATCACCGGTCAAAGCGGAGCTATTCGTCACGCTATAGCGCGTGCGCTTTGTGCTGCCGACGACTCTCTCAGAGCACCTCTCAAGGCAGCAGGCTGCATGACTCGAGACCCCAGAATGAAAGAGCGCAAGAAGCCGGGTCAGCCGGGTGCTCGCCGTCGCTTCCAGTTCTCAAAGCGCTAATCTTCATCTGTTTCACTACGCGGGCATCCTGGTTACGGGATGCCCGTTTAGTTTTCCAATCAAACTGATTTATAAAGGCGCTGATTGGTTGTTCAAATAAGCGCCTCTTCAGATTTTACATGTTTTTCAGTAAATTAATCCAAAAAATAACATCACGATTTTCTTCAGAAATCGTGACTCCAAGAACAGCCCCCCGGAGGTCTGGCAAAAAAAAACATACAGACCGGAAGGAGAGCACTCCACGTAAAGCTGCTGCTGTTGATAAGTTTAAGGTCAAACCGGAGGTCTGGGTACCGGGTCCGGCAAAACCTCGCCGGAGAAAAGTAAAAGATTTCCAAAAACAAAGGAAATCTGGACCGGAAAAAACGAAGAGAGAACGTGCTTCAACGGCTCAATCGGGGGAAGCATGGGATAGTGCATAATTTAATGTCGAACATCAAGAAGATAAAAAGCGTTTTCATGAGTTCAATATGTATGACAAG
>JAAZFF010000316.1 GCA_012511845.1 Lentisphaerota bacterium | reverse complement strand
GTGCCGTAGGGCACCATGAAACCACTGCCGCCTCCCATGGCCCGGTCGCGGTAAGTTCCGGGACTGATCAGGAAGTCGAGTCCCGGAATATCGAGCGCTTTCTCGTAGGCCAGATGCGAAAGGGATAGGAAACGGTCGCCGTTGAGTTCGACGGCATAGCCATAGAAAGCGCCGATGGGCTTGGCAGCCGGAACGATGGTGCGTGCTTCGCCCACGAAGTAGGCCAGTGTATCGGCTACCGCCTCCGAGCAGAACTTCCAGTATTGCAGCGCCAGACGATCCTGTTGCGGATCGCGCAGCATTGCGTCATGCGTTACACGGTTGCGGATCGAGGGTGGGGGAATGTCATCCGGTACCGGAATTCCACGCTCGCGACACCAGGCCTGAAAAGCCGCTGTCTTGGCCGGGCTCTCAGTGCCCAGCGAAAAGTCCATCCACTCGCAGGTTTGTCCCGAGGCGATGGCATACGCCTCGATCACATCGCCATGCTTTTTCTCTGAGTATTCAAGGAATGCATGGAGGTATTCATTCATGAACTCCCGCCATTCGGGATTGCAGATCACGCGACCGAGTTCGCTGAAGGAGTCGTAGCAGATGCGGTTTTTGATCAGCCATTCCGGCGAGTTCAGATCGACCATGCAGATGAATTTGACATCGGGACAGACCGATTGGCTGTCGGCAATTTGCCGGTCCAGCGGCTCAAAGTCGTATTCGCCGTACCAGTTCCACATGGGCGGATATTTGCAATAGGGCTCGCCCAGGGAGTTGAGGGTATTGGAAGCGTAAAAGCAGATGGTCTTTACCCCGGCCTCGCTCATGCGTTTCATCGTTTCCAGCTCCGGCCAGAAAGAACGATAGGCGAAGAAGGGTTTGCTTTTCATGATACTCATGATCTGATCCTCATTTGATCGATAAAGCTGTGGAAAGGGGGGGCGAGACGTTACCGAGCCGTAATTGCAAGTGGTTGTGCATTGAAAAAAAACTTTCCGCAATTTCGGGTCATTACTTGAGGATGATTACAGTCGGCGGCAGCAATGAGACCGAAAAATCGTCCATCGTTACGTTGAGCCAGGCTTTGACCCTGTGTGCCTTGTTCTGTCCAGCACTGGTACGGGCTGCGAAAAGAAAAACAGACTTGGTGGTATTGTAGTTGCCGATGTACCGGTCTGCATCGACCAGCCTGGTGCCATCAGCCTGACTAACGATCAGGGTTGCCTTGTCGCCCCTGACGCGGATTTCAATATTCTGCCACTCGGTAGCCGAAAACTGATTATCGTCGATACGTGTTGCCGGTATGGAGGCAAACTCGTTGGTGTCGGCACCCTCGTACCAGTAAAAACGAACCTGATCTTCGCTTCCCGATGGGTCCCAGAAATTGCGGTTGACTACCCAGCCGCGATTGCCGAGTACTGTGTCGTGGTTCACTGCTCGCGGGAGCAGGAAGAGCCCGGCAGAGCTGCCGGCTTCGCGTGTATTGCCGGTCGTAAGCCTGAGACTGGCATCGTAATCGGGGATGGTGCTGAGATCATAGTCCACATAGGCATATTGGTTGGAAGGGGATGACCAGTGGACTGCATGCAGAACATTGTCGATGACCTTGAAGTTGTGCCATCCCGGGTCAACCCAGGTATAGTTGCCGACGCTTGTTTTGCCGACATTGTAAGCCGTGACTCCGTCGCCCCGGTTGAAGTCGTCCGCATAGAGAACGGTTTGCGCACCGGCAGTTGCCAGGCTCATCATGATAACGCTTGTGAGAATCACATTGATGTGTTTTGTGAGTTTCATGTTCGTGTCCTTTTGTTTGGTTGTGGTGAGATTTGTTATTGTTGTGCAGCGCCGTCTGTCTCCAGGGGCATTGGTTTTTTTCTACTGCTGCTGTTCCTCCTGCCAGCGGTTGTAGATGTCTTCCTTGACTCCGGGATGGCGCAGACCGAAGCCCATGTTCCAGATGTGCCAGCCCATGCGGTAGCGTTCGAGCCAGTCAACCGTATCGCGGGCCCAGAGTCTGCCCGAAGCGGGAGCCTGCGGTGTTGAGTAGCCGATAACACCGAACTCACCGCAATGCACCGGGAGATTGTAAAGGCTCTGAAACTCAAAGATCGGCAACATGCCGGCACCGAGATTCCAACGATCGTACCAGCCGAGCCCTCCGGCTCCAAAATGTGTTCCGGCAGACCAGTCCATCGGGGTAATCCAGCCCGGATAAACAAGGTAGGCTGAACCCGCCTTCGCACGGGTCTGAATCATCTGATGACTGAATGAGTGAGGCGTGTAGAAATGGAAGGAATATACAACGTTGTCGTCACTGACGGGACGCACGTCGAAGAAACCGGACGTGTTCGCCATGTCTGTGCCTGTCACGTAGAGCGGTGTTGCCTGATCGTTAGCTCGTATGACGCCAGCGGTGCGATCGACCAGCTCTGCCCATAGAGAAAACGATCCGGGCTTGATATGCATTTCATTGTAGAGATCATAGCCTGCAACTACATCGGGATAACGTGAACCGATTTGTGAGAGTCTATCCCACATAACGAGAAAGCGTTCTTCATCAGCCGGATCGGTCGGCATGCCGTCTGCCCAGGTTGTGCGATACTGGAAGTCGTGCGGATCGATCAGCACTTTGAGGCCGAGTTTCTGACAGATTGCGAGTCGTGACTCCACGGCGGCATAGGCGTCCTCGGGGTCATCCCAGTGCGCCTGTATAAACAGGCGAACCCAATCAGCACCGGCAGCGGTGAACTCCTCAAGCTCAGCTTCTTTTGCTACACCTGCCACGTTTACTCCGCGCAAAACTGGAAACTGCAGGAAGTCGGCGGGCAGGGTCAACATGACTTCGTTGCCGGGGAGCCAGGTATAAAGACCGTACTTGGTGTGATAGCGGGTTGTCCGGATACCGTCAATCTGCAAATTTCCGTTGATGGCAAGCGGCGGTACAGGGGCAATCATCAACGGCTCGGTGCCCCACTCATCCTGACGTTCCCGGTGGATATAGCGCCAGGTTACCTCAGCACCGGATATGGTTTCAACCGCCTGTACCGGCATTGCCAGGGCGACGCGTCCCCAGAACTCGGCTTCCCGGTATTGTTCCAGATTTTGAATAAGAGGCGAGAGTCGCACCAGCGAGACGAAAGATTTGCTGCTCAGCGAGATTTTGAGTGTGCCGTTGTTGAAGGATATTTCAGTCGGAAAAGCGCCAAGGATGACAGCAAATGTAAATCCCTCACCCTGCAACAGCATCCAGTTGCGCGCACAGGGCTCCTTATCGAAAGTGATGCTCTTTTCCCTCTTGAGATTGACATGCCGCAGCAGCGCGTCGCCTTTGACGTAAGAGAGCCGGTAGGCTTTATCGAGTCCCGAAACAGTCACGGTATCGGTGCCGTCCATATCCAGCAGGGGGGAGAGAACAGAGGCTGTGAAGCGAGCATCGCCGTGCAGCCATTCCGTCGTTACCCAACTGCGCTCGGTTTTGACGGATGACGGATCCTGCCAGACAACGTCAGTATAGGACTCACCGCTCGCTTCGAGCTGGGTTTTTTCGCCCTGACTGATCCAGCGGACGGAAAGGCGGTCGAACCACGATACGTTCATGGGCGAGGGTTCCAGGCTCAACACACCTTCAGGATGTTTTCTGAATCCCAGAGTTGAATACTCCTTAATCCAGCTATAGGGATTAGCGATGGAAGCTGGCAGAAAATCAGCGCCGTAGCGTTCTTGAGCTTTTTTACGCCACTCCTCCAGCTTCGCTTCCCACAACGGCAGTTTTTCGCTTAGCTGTTCGAGTTCTCCGGCATTCAGCAGTTCATAAGCGGCAGAGTAATCGGGGGCGATGGAGTCAGCCAACGGATGGACACTGTTGAAGAATTCGAGGTGCCGGGACTGGTCGTAGAGGTCGTAAACCCGACTGCGCAGATCGAGCCAGTTCTCCACTCTCGCATAGCTCTGACCTGCCAGCTTGCGAGCCTGAGCCACGGGCTCAGTCGTCTTCAGCAAATTCTCACCTTCAGCCAGCCATTTAAGTGGAACTGAAGTATCGAGCGGAGCTTCCGTGGGAGTTGTCAGCAGACGACGGTAGTTGCCGCCCTTTTCGCCCCACAGATCGCGTGTGACTTCTTGTTTAAGGTTAATTTTTTTGAACCGGACAACCATTCGGCAAAAGTGGCGCTGTTTTGCAATGTCACCATCAGCGGTTTCAGTGAAGTTCATGCGGAAAGATCCATATGTTGCTTTGGACGGATCTCCCCAGGAGGAAAGAATTGCGTCTTCTGATATTTCAAGGGCAATATCGACAGCTTCGACCTCCAGCGTTCTGCCCCAGCCGTGTACGTTGTCGGCAGGCAGGTCAACTGTCCGCTGTCCCATCCGGAAGCGCTTGTCCGCCAGTTTTTCGATTGGTACCGAAAGCTGCATGAAAGGTCTGGTTTTGGGCATTAGCTCAATCTCAGCGGGAAGTTCCAGTTCAGACTCGATAATCAGCTTTTCATGGTCCCATTTAAATTGCTGCCTGAACTTGCCCGGTTCATCATCGGGCTGACGCATGGGCAGCGAGCCCTGCACTACCACCTGGTTTGCATCCGGGGAACGTTCGAAGTTCACGTCTTTGGCATTTTTGTTACTGCGGATCCACCAGGTCGGAATGAAAAATGCCAGGTTCAGCTCAGCCTGTAATTTGTCTGTGCTGTCTCTTATAACAACCTGTCCAAGGTCGTCAATTTCGATCTTGCGGTCTGCGATTGAAAAGGTTTCTGCGGCGTGCGTCATATGTTGAGCTCCGAAGGTGAGGAAGAGGGTTGTTGCTGCTGTTACCAGGTTATGTTTCATTGAAAATTTTTGTGAGGTGTTTCAGAATGTGAGATCCGATTGTCGGAAACGTGCTTATACGAATTCAAAATTTTATCTATAACAAAAATCTGCGTGTAATATATCATTTTTTTAAAAAAATGTCAACCCCATCGTTCTCAGAATCGCTATCGGTATAGGAATCGAAGATAACAACGGACAGGAGAACACATGCTATGCCTCGCAGTCCGCAGGATAGAGCTGCACCAACGACCCGCCATCTACGACGAGACGTGTTCCGTTGATTCGTGCCGCTGCGTCAGACGCAAGAAAGAGAACGGCTTCGGCAATGTCGTTGCCACCGGCCTCGGCTTGCAGCGGGACGTTAAGCAGGCGGCGTTTCTCGACACCTTCTGCCAGCGTATCCCAACGTTCAGTACGAATATAGCCGGCAACAACGCTGTTGACGCGAATTCCCATAGGACCCAGCTCCACCGCCATCGCCCGCGTCAGTCCATCCACTGCCGCCTTGCTCGCCACATAGGCGGTGCGGTTACGAATCGCCCGTTCGGCAGTGTTGGAACCAATATTGATAATGGTACCGGATTTTTGTAAAGCCATGATTTTCGCCGCCGCCTGGGCACAGGCATAGGCGCCGAAAACATTGATCCGGAAAACATCCTCAAGCATCTGCTGCGGGGTATCAATCAGAGTATGGCCCATCCCCTGGTAGACGGCATTGGTGACCAGTATATCCAGGCGACCGCTGGGCTGCCTGATGCGCTCAAAAAGAGCGTCAACCTGCTCCTGCGCTCCAATGTCAGCCAGCGCCTCATGCACTGTAGCGCCGCTGGTCTTGCGCAGGTTATCTGCCACCTGAGCCAGCTCCGCAGCATTGCGTCCGTTCAGCCATACTGTTGCACCCTCACGGGCAAAT
>JAAZFF010000315.1 GCA_012511845.1 Lentisphaerota bacterium | reverse complement strand
TCCGGAAAGCTGCTTTTTCCTGTTGTGTCGATTTGAAGTCGTGGAGCAGGTCGTACCGGCTGTGCTGTCCATGGTATGGAAACAGAAGATGTTGGTTGAAACTTGTCGGTATTGAAAGCTTCCGACCGGTTTTCTCTTTGCGCTTTCGGTACATCGTGTTGTGGTACTGAAGGCCACACGTTTTCGTCAGCAGATTCTCCGCCTGCCTCAGGCACACCTGTTTGTATTCCGGAGCTGCTCAGAGAAGAGGAGAGTGCCGCTATTACAGCATCGCGAACATTGCCGATATGGCGGAAGCGTACTTCACGTTTTGTCGGATGTACATTGACATCAACATCCGTTGGTGGCAAATCGATGAACAAGTAGACAACAGGACGTTTGTTTTCTTCAAGTCTTGGATACGCCTGGCGTATTGCCACTTGTAAAAAGGGTGCAGTTGCCGGTCTGCGGTTTATGAAGACGCGCAACCCCAGATTATCTGTCCGGGTCCAGTTGGGTGTGCCCGCAAACCCATGAACATGAATATTGCCGGCTGTAAAATCTACGGGCAACATACGCTCGATTTCTTCATACCCAATTACATCAAGTATTCTATCGCGCAGTGATTCCGCGGCAGCAAGGTGATAAGTATAGTCGCCATCATTTTTTAGAGAAAATGCCAGGTTCGGATGTGCTATAGCCTGAATGATAAATGTATTTCGTATATGCGCAAGCTCTGTCTGGTATGATCGTAGAAACTTGCGTCTTGCAGGGACATTGAAGAACAGGTCCCGCACTTCAATTGTGGTGCCTTCCGGGCATCCGCAGTCTTTCACATCGAGCATTTTTCCGCCAGCGATTGTTATTTCTGTGCCAATATTGCTGCTTGAAGTCCTCGTTTTAACAGTAAAGCGTGATACAGATGCTATAGATGCCAGTGCTTCACCGCGAAAACCGAGAGTTGAAATTCGTTCTATGTCATCAACATCTTTTATTTTACTTGTTGCCTGGCGTTCTGTAGACATGATGGCATCGTCACGACTCATTCCGGAGCCATCGTCGGAGATGCTGATCAGATTGCGTCCGCCAGCAGTTACCTCAACATCGATTCGCTTTGCTCCAGCGTCGATTGAATTTTCCACTAACTCTTTTACAACGGAGGCCGGGCGCTCGACAACTTCCCCTGCGGCAATCTTGTTTGCCACATTGGTGGAAAGAAGTCTGATTTTTGAGCCTTCGCCATTAAAAGTTTTTGTCATAGCCTGCAATTTTACCACAAACAGGTAATTGCGACAAACGGACAATTTCCTTTACAAAAGGTGCCTTGCGAAAAAATGTCTTTTTTGCGACAATGCTGACCTGTTAATTATTTTTATTTTAAAATGCCCTGTTTGAGGCAACAGATGAGAGTTGGCGCAATACCGGCAGTATTAAAACATTTTAATGCAGGAGATCAATTTGAAAAATACAGTTCGAAGAACAATACAGGATAGGCTTTCATTAGATGGAAAGCGGGCACTTGTGACCGGCTCCAGCAGGGGGATCGGCCAGGCAATTGCTATAACCCTGGCAGAGGCGGGGGCAGAAGTGGTATTCCATGCTTCGAGTGCTTCGGAGAGGCTTGATAAAGCAGTTCAGGAAGCCATTGATCTAGGTTTCAAAGCGAAGGGGGTCGGTGCTGATATTTCATCGGAAGAGGGTGTTAATGCTCTTATAGAGTCTTCCGGTGATATAGATATACTGGTTCTCAATGCATCAGCCCAGGTTTCCTCAACTGTGGAAAATTTTACAATTGAAACTTTTGATCGGGAATATCGCACAAACGTTCTGGCGTCATGCCTGCTTATGCGTGCTTTTCTGCCGGGAATGCGCGATAGACAATATGGCAGGATTGTAACTTTGGGGAGTGTAAACGAGCACCGTCCGAGTCCTGATTTGTGCGTTTATGCTTCGACAAAGGCTGCCCAGCACAATATTCTGAAGGGCATGGTGCGTCCGAATGCGAAGTTCGGGATTACATGCAACAACCTCTCGCCCGGAGTAATTGAAACAGATCGCAATAAGAGCTTTACAGAAGATCCTGTAGAATCACCGAGGGTAAAGAATTGGATTCCTGCAAAGCGCTTCGGCACTCCTGATGACTGCTCCATGATTGTTCTACTACTATGTTCTGAGGCCGGGTCATATATTACAGGTGCAGACATACTGATTAGTGGTGGGATTTAGTTTGTTCCGGTTTTTTTGTGTATGAATCTGCTTCGCAAACCAGAAACTGTCAGCTCCTTAACAGCTAAAATAAAGGGAGTGCTGGAAAACTCGTTCTCTCCCGGGGTATGGGTTGAGGGAGAAGTCTCAAATTTAAGAGTTGTTGCAAATTCGGGGCATGCCTATTTTTCTCTGAAAGATTCATATGCGCAAATTTCCTGTGTATGCTTCCGATTCACCTCCAATCTGCCGCGCTGGGATATAAAGGATGGAGAAAAAATACGGATTCATGGAGATGTTACAGTTTATGAACAGCGGGGAAATTATCAGATTCTTGTTCGTTCAATAGAGCGCGCCGGTCTTGGCGAACTGATGATCAAGCTCGAAGAACTCAAACAAAAACTGAAGGCAGAGGGACTTTTCGACAGGGAAAAACGTCCGATACCAATTTTTCCACGCAAAATAGGTATCGTAACTTCGCCAACCGGTGCAGCAATACGTGACATGTTAAGCGTTACAAGAAGGCGATTTGCAAACCTTCATATAATAATAGCGCCGGCACTTGTTCAGGGCACAGGGGCTTCGAGACAGATAGCTGCGGGAATTAAACTGCTGAACAGCATGGCAGAACCGCCTGACGTGATAATTGTCGGGCGCGGCGGGGGAAGCATTGAAGACCTCTGGTGCTTCAATGAGGAGGAAGTAGCCAGAAGTATTTTCGCTTCCGCAATACCTGTTATTTCCGCTGTGGGTCATGAAACTGATGTGACCATATCCGACTGGGTTGCAGATGTAAGGGCACCCACGCCGTCAGCCGCAGCAGAGCTTGTTGTCGGCCGCAAGGAAGATTTTGAGGGACGCCTTGAGGAAGTAAGTGTACGCATTATGAATGCCATGCGTAACACTTTGCTCCATGCCCGTTCCCGTGTTGAAATTGCGGCAGGAAGCCATGTGTTCAGAAAGCCGGAGAATCTTGTTTTCCAGCAATCACAGCGTCTTGATTTTATCCTGCAAAAAATGGAGTCACAACTGCGGGAAAGATCTAAAGCAGCACGCTCTTTTTTAGATGCCCTCTTTCCTCGAATGTCACGTTCCCTGGAGTCTTCTCTGAAAAATGTGCACATTAAACTTGTTTCGACTGAGCGTGAAATTTTGCATTTAAGCAGTATTTTCTTAAGGAATAGAGTTCATCAACTTGGAACATTGACAACGCGCCTGGAGACTCTAAACCCCGACGCCGTACTTTCACGCGGTTATGCTATTCTGGAAAATGAAGAGGGCGACATAATTAAAAGCGCATCGCAACCGGATGCAGGCGAAACTGTTATTGCGAAATTACGCGATGGTGAGCTGCGTACTATAGTTGTTGGAAATGTTGCAGAAAAAAAGAAGACTAAAAAAACACGTAAAATAAAAAACGATATAAGCTCAGAACAACCTTTGCTTTTTTAATACTTTCTCTTATCAGGTTAAAAGAAAATAAAAGTTATTTTATCTTGCAACTGAATATCAAATAGTATAATCTCAACTTGTCTTCTTTTTTGGGAATGAAGATGATTAAGTGACCCACAAAGTGGGGATAAAATATAAAAGATCAGGATTAATATGGATATCTACGTTGGCAATTTGGCCTATTCGACTACAGATGACGCTCTGCAGCAACTTTTTGCTGAATACGGAAATGTCGCTTCAGCACGCGTTTGCGTGGACCGCATGTCAGGCCGTTCAAAGGGCTTCGGCTTTGTCGAAATGCCCGATGAAAACGAGGCCAAAAACGCCATTGAGGCCATCAACGGACGTGAGCGCGATGGACGCACACTGCGCGTCAACGAATCGCAGCCGAAACCGCGTGGTGAACGCCGTGGCTATGATCGCCGCGGTGGTGGCTCACGCTGGTAGTTTTTACCTCTGCTGAAAATCCCGGCCAGCAGTGCAGTTTGTAACAAGATAGGTTATAAGCTTCGCTCTGGCTGGAAAGTCTGTCTCAAAACGATATAACACGTCGGAAGTGTTATATTTTATTGTGAGGCAAAAATTTGAGAGTTCTAACTCCGAATTTGAGGATCTTGCAACCATCCTTTAAAATCGGAGGTTTTTCTGCTGTTTAAAATAGACCTGAAATAAAGCCGATTAAAATCTTGTGTGCAAAATCCAGGACGAATAGTGCAATCAGCGGTGTCAGATTAATTATTCCTCCCACAACAAAGGGCCTATTTAAAAATAGCCGGGAGATTTCTGAGAACCACTCTCCAGCCATGCCTGTTATTGTCCTGTTTGACATGATCATCCCGGCGATCTGAACAATAAACACGGCTATTATGAGGGTGCGCATTAAAACCAGCACATCAGCGATGGCTAATAGTGCAAGCTTTAAAGTCGTGGGGAACCACTTGACCAACGCCGTGAAGGAATCTGTTTGAATCTGAAGAGAGCTTGTTTTATAAAAAAACATCATTCCATTTACAATTGCAAACATTGTGACAAATGTAAGCACGGCTGAATATTTAAGAGGAAGCAGCGAGAGAGGAGCCGTAGCAGTGTTCAGGCTTTCTACAACGTTCGATCGGGATTTTACTCCAAATCGCCAGCACATCGCCATCCGTATGATGTTGAGTTTACAAATAAAAAGAAAAAACGATAAACCAATAAAACCGGCTGTTTTATAGAATGACATCAAATCTGCGTTAATCCAGCTGTAACCAAACCTTTGCTGAATAGGCAGTGATATTGCTTTTATAATCGCTCCTTGAAAAACAATTGCCAAGATAAACAATATGATAGCTGCCAGCCACTCAGGGCATTTCGGGGCTATGTTCTGAATCCAGGTAACGGGACGAAAAAGCAGTGTACGGACGCGATTAACGTATAAATTAAAGAATACATCTCGACTTAAAGAGGATATAATGTAGATCCATACGAAAAGTTGAAATATTAAAAAAATCCAATAAATTAGAGGTTCTTGCATAAAATACCTGTTTTGCCGCTTAAAATTGTCCTGGAAGGCTATTTCTTATTGCGGGTTATAAATTTTTCTTTTGAATAGGTTTGCGAAACAACTTGCCCTTCCGGTGGCATGTCCGCACGTGAGTGCCCTGTTTCTGTAAAAACAACATCAAGCGTCTTGAAGTGACATTTCGACGTCTCAATCAGGATTTCTGGTCCATGTTCTTTTACAAGTTTTACAGCCGTTTCACGTACTTTTTCTGAAGCTCCTTTCGGAAAAGGTACGTTGTATTTCTTTTCCAATTCTTTGAGGCTCAGAAGGAACCCCTCACGTGCAAGGATAGAAGCAGCAGCTACAGCAATATCTGTTTCAGCTCGATGTCGCTGCACAAGTTCTATGTCTCTTCCTTTTTTTAAAAGTGCCCGTTCTATCGATTCCTTATTGCCGAATTGGTCTGAAATGGCTTTAGTGCATGAGGGTACGGTTGCAAGCAAATTTTCTATGCAGCGTGCATGCCCCCAGGACAGTATTCTATTTACGCTGCGCATCTTTGTATATAGGCGGTTGTAGGTGGAATTTCCAATACGGACGACTGTGCAGCGATTGGGACCGAGGATATCTCTTATTTTTGCTGCTATCGCGAGTGCAGCTTTGTCGCTTGTGATACGTTTGCTATCCTTCACACCAGCTTTCAGAAGTTTTCTGGCAAGATTTTCATTAGTAAATGCAGCAGATATAACGAGCGGCCCAAAAAAATCTCCCTTACCGCTTTCGTCAACACCCATGTGAGCTGAAAGAGCCTCTTCTGATAATTCATCCTCCTCGGTTACATACCCGACTGATGCACTTTTCAGGACAAATGGTTCCATGACATTCAGCACAAAATCTTCTGCTCCGGCTCCCTGAATGAGACATTTTCCGGAATTGTACAATGATACATTACATTTCCACGATGGAGCTTCAACAGCTATACGCGTATACGGAACTTTTTTTGGTTTATAATTTCCCGTCTCCAGCAATTCAGCCAAAATATCCTGCTGGGAACTGTCGAGTGCAAATGAAAATGATGTTTTTGAAGCCATAGTGTTAAATATCAAAAAAGAAACGTATGATTATTCCAGTCTAAAATTTTCAAACATAGTAACAAAAGAATAGACTCTCTGCTAGACTAGTAAATTCAACAGCGCTATTGCTAAAGCGCTTTCAACAACTGGAACAGCACGAGGTACAACGCAGGGATCATGCCGTCCTCGTATGGATACTTTATCGTTTTTCATTGTTTCCAGATTAACAGTATCCTGTTCAAGAGCTATGGAAGAAGTCGGCTTAAAAGCACAGCGAACAATGATAGGCATACCGTTGGAAATACCGCCTTCTATGCCTCCCGAGTTGTTGGTTTTACGGGAAATAATATTTCCGTCAATCATAACAGGCGTATCGTTGTTTTCGCTTCCGGTTGAACGGGCTACCTCGAATCCTTTCCCGAACTCGATTCCTTTGACAGCGGGAATCGAAAACATTATAGCAGAGACTCTGCTTTCTATACTGTAGAAAAAGGGATCGCCGAGCCCGGCAGGGAAATTTGTTGCTGTTACTTCAATAATTCCTCCGACAGAATTTGTTTTAAAGAACGCATCCTGTATTGCCTGTTTCATCAATTCTCCCTGTTCATCATTATAAACGGGAAATGTCTTCTGTGCCGGAGGTATAGAACTGGAAGCAGCATCCGGTTTGTCCGGGATACCTGCTATTTCCTTAATGTGAGCACTTATTTCTACGCCATGAGATTCCAGAATCTGCAGACATATAGCACCTGCAAAAGTAAGCGGAGCAGTAATGCGTCCTGAAAAATGACCGCCTCCACGCGGGTCATTTGCTCCCTTGTAGCGAAGTCGTCCTGTAATGTCTGCATGACCCGGGCGCGGTTTCGCAATAAGATCAGAATAGTCGATTGGTCTCGTATCCGTATTCCGTATTACGGCTGCCAACGGTGTACCGCACGTTTTCCCGTTAAAAAATCCGGACAGGATTTCAGGAATATCAGCTTCCTTGCGTCTTGTTGACCAGGGAAAATCCCCGGGAGCGCGCCGCTTCATGTGAGCAGATATCTTATCCATATCGAGTTCAAAGCCCGGTGGAAGACCATCAATAACAACCCCGATACCTGCTCCGTGCGATTCGCCGAAAAGGCTTACCTTAATTTTGTCACCCCAAATCGAGCTCATTTGCCCTTCCTCCTATTGCCCTGAAAACTTCGAAAAAATCAGGGTATGATTTTGTTATGGCGTTACTGCCATTTATAGTAACTTCTCCTGAAGCCCTGGTTGCCATTACAGCTGCAGTCATTACAATCCTGTGATCGCCTGCCCCATCAACCACGCCTGCAGAGTATGGAAGTTTATGCGGATATATGATCATGCCGTCCGAAAACGATTCAGCATGTACTCCGAATGAATGCAACATTGCAAGAGTAGATTCAATACGATCGCTTTCTTTATACCTTAGCCGTTTGGCGTTTATAATCTTTGCAGTGCGCCCGGATGCAGAAGCTGCCGCTGCAAGAGGCGGTACTATATCGGGAGTTTGCGAAACATCAATTTCACAAACATCATCAGTTTTTTTCAAAAATTCTTTTAATATTGAAGAGAAAGCACTATCTCCTTGTGATGTTCTTTCAGGTAAATTTTCAACATTTATATCATGCCCCAGATAAGCTGCCAAAAGCCAGAATGAAGCCTGCGAAAAATCTACCTCTGCAACGTACTGCTTGTCAGTCCTGTATTGCTGCTTGCCAGGCACCAGATAACCTCTCTCCGTTCGCTTTGCCGCAACACCGAAGTGTTTCATAACATCGAGCGTCATGTTCACATAAGGCTCTGATTCAAGTGGTGTGGTAATAACAATTTCAGAGTCGGAATCGAGCAGGGAAAGTGCCAGAAGCAGCCCGGAAAAATATTGCGAACTTACTCCCCCCGGAAGATGAAAGGTGCCGGGCGAGAGCTTGCCTGAAATTTCAAGAGGAAGAAATTTGCCATTTCCCGGTAAGACAAGATTTATACCGCTGTTTCCAAAAACCTTCTCATATTCTGCCAGCGGACGAGAGGGTAGGCGACCTTCACCTTTTACGACCGCTTCAATTCCAAGGGCTGCCAATACAGGAATAATAAAACGTAAAGTTGTGCCTGATTCCCTGCAGTTTAAAATTATCCTTTCACCGCTTTTTTCAGCTGCCAGTAATTGTTTGAGGCACTGTAGAGACACTGCCACATCAACGGAAATCTTGTACGAAGCCGGAATTTCACATAGAGAGAGATCTCCTGCCAGCGCAGAACAGAACAGTCCGCGGTGCAGAAAACTTTTTGAAGGCGGAGGAGTAACCCTGCCTTCGAGATGGCATGGTGTAATAATAACTTTTTGCATTGCGCCATATTGTAGCTTATCAAGAATGTATAAACAAGAGTCGACTCAGCGCAGGGTGCTCGTTCGATCTGCCGTCACCTGGCAACCGCAGCGGTTTGCGGCTTGCCCCGGCGGTTTGCGGAGAAACCAGCCCTACCTTCTCAGCAATCACCCGGCAGGCGGCCACAGACAGGAATGTCCGTGCTACAGTCTGCAGCTCATGAGAAAACTACCCACTGTCCACTGCACACTGACCACTGTCCGGCTTGCCGGGGTTCGTACACATTCACAGCGAAGCGGTACACGTTTCCCGTACACGTGGATGAGTATGAAACTCGACCAAATCATGTACGAGTACGTGAACAAGAACGAGAACGATTATGCCATTACTCAAGCAGAACCCGAGCTGGCGCTCAGGGCTCCC
>JAAZFF010000037.1 GCA_012511845.1 Lentisphaerota bacterium | reverse complement strand
TGGCAGTACCATCGTCATCTGCCGTGATCGCAGAAACTATTTCGTGAGCTGTAACATCTGCAAACGAAGGATCGCCCGAAGTCTCTATATACCACGTGAAGCCGTCTTGGCTCGTCAGGGCAACGCCATTTAATGTACTGACATCAAACGAAATTGTCGCCTTGCCGATACCGACCTCAATTCCGGACACAGAAACTGCTACTTCCGGCGTCTCTCCAACATCTTCTTCAGAGGGTATCACATCCCACAGGAGCAATGTCTGTCCGTAGTTGTAATAACCTGGTGAATACCTGTCCGGTGTTTGCAGCAGGAATTCAAGTGCAGGGTTAACCGGATCAGTGTTCTGTGACCACATGTACACGTTTCTGCGAACAGCCGGAGACACACCGCGGTTGTCGAGTCTTTCGTAGCCGCGGTTTTCGAGGGCATCCAGCATCGTTCCGCCACCCCATACGAGGCGATGGACGTATGCACCCATGCTTCTGCGCAGACACAAGGCACCCGGTACTTCCAGCCCGATCTTGTTGTTCAGATCTGCAAAGTTGGAATAGTCTGCATTGTAGAGCTCAGGTGGGAAAAGCTCCTGATCTATCACAATTGGATATCCCTGCAACGGTGATGAAAATGAAGGATTGGAAGAGTTTACCTGCGGGCATGCAAGCAGATAGAAGCCCCATCCCTTTTCGTTGGGTACATCAGCCGGAATCGATCTGTATGTAAATGCAGCACCCGGCTTCATGACGTTAGTCCAGATTACGATATCTTTTTCAGCACTCACGTTGTTTGCGACAGCAACCTGCTCCTGCTTCCAGCCGGCTATGTTGGCGTTCTCAGGTCCGATAAGCTCCACATATTGTTCTCCAAGTCCTATAGGACCGGTTACGTATGTGGCATTCGGCAGGAACTCGTTGATAAATACGGTGTTAGTTCCAACAGAGAAAACGAAGTAGTATGGAGATACCCCCTGAGAGGCATATTGCTTATTCAGATCTATTGGCTCGTACCATGAAGGATTGGTAAATTGTGCCTGAGTCAGATCATTTGTATTACCATCGAAGAATACCGGCGACGGGAAAGTTCCATCGTATTTTACTTCCACAGCATATTGCACAACAGAGTCGATTGGCATTGCCGGTATCGCATTTGATGCGTAAAAGACGTACTGACTATGATCGCTCTTTGTGAGCGGTACACGATATGCACTGTTTGCCCAATTATTAACGCCCCAGACATTTGTGCCCACCATATAAAGCAGATTAACCTTGATATTATACGGATTCATACGCGGGTTCTTCAAATCCACTTCAATACCGACTGAATCTGTAAATAATGGTATCTCAGGAATCAAACGCACAGAACCAATGTCAATAGATGTTCTTACAGGCTCTGTAACGATTATGTTGTCGAGCATGACCCTTGCACCATTATACGTATCACCGTATATGCGCAGAACTTTGTAGTCAGCCTGGTAGAACTCGGCACTGAACTTGGTCCATGAATTAGTATTAATCGACTGCAGGCCACTCAAGCTCGCCACCTGCTCCACATACGTTTCCGACTGCGGATTCAGCAGATCGACTGTCAAGGTCAGCAGAGCATCCGGATTATTGGCAAAGTCTGTTATATTTTTAGCAGCAATCAGGTGAATTTTGCCGGGAAGCGCGCCCGGGTTGCCCGGATCCGGATCAGATCTGTACCAGAAGCTGACTTCACCGATACCCGTTGAAATTCGCGGAGATTGTATGTAGGGCTGCTCATCATCATAAGATATGCCCAGCGGTGTATCTCTGTCGAATTCATCGTTTAGACTTGCGCTCCTGTATTCCGGATTCGCGTCACCGTCGAATTTTATTGAGGTATCCCAGGTATACGTGGATATCAGGGCATTATACGCTTCCCAGGATGCATCCCCCACATCCGGATAGTCCGTTACTTTAACGTTGTCTATCAGGATGCTTCCGTCAGCGGAAGAAAGCTGGGGATCTATGATAATTCTGAAGCGACCAGTCATGTTGGTCAATGCTGCCACGTACATTCTGTCGTATGTGGGGGTCATTGCCGCCGTAACATTCGTAACCATCAAAGGCTCACCGTATACCTCTCCGGTAGTGCGCAGCAACTCTACTGCAAAAGTTACATTTCCTTTTACAACTTTATAGTTGAAGAGCAAGTCACCTATTCCTGCCTCCAGCAACGGCGTTATCATTTCCTGATTTTCTGCAGGATTGGCTCTGCTGCGGGTAAGCTCGTAAACCATGCTGTCCACGGAAGGATCGTTCCTGGCAATAGCATACGTTGTTTCCCATACGTTTTCTGTAGTTTCACCGACAGGCGGACCCGGAGAAAATATGGTACGTCCGCGCCACGAATCGCATGACAGATCGTCAACGACGATAGCCCCGTCCGAACCTTCCGGCTTAATCTGGATGAATACGTCATCCCACATTTTCAGCGGTATTTCTACATTCTGGTAGCTATACGAACCTGCTGTCCTGGCATTGTCGTTGTTGCCCAATTCATCCCAGTTTTCATCCCAGTCTACGATTTCCCCACCCTTGAACGAGGGCACAGGTGCAATCGGATTATTGTTGCCGACTCCATCTCTATAAACATTTACACGATATTTGATATCAGGGAAGACTTTGTGCAGACGGGGCTCACCACCCGTACCGGTGCTAAACGACCAGCGCGGCGTAAGAGTTCCCTCCTGGTTACCGCCAAGACTCCAATCGGAACTGCCTCCCGATTTGAATGTCGCATACGGTCCCGGATTCCCGGCTGAATCTGTCATTGACAGCTCTATTGCCGAACCCACATCACGAACGTTTACACCGACAGTTCCACCCATATTGAAGCCGGAATCAATAGTAAAGCCGGTTTCATTCAATGTCACCACATCAGTTCCTGTTCCGTTTATGAGAAAACCGGTAGCTGTACCACTTGAAGATGTTGTGTGTTTTACGTTAAGCTTCAGAGTCCAGCTGTCCGTCAGCTTATGATTTGCATCAGTATTGCCGTGGTAGCCGGATTTCAAAACAGTTGAAATACCGTTTTTATTCTGAATCATATCAAGGCGCAGCCTGTACCCGTAAGGACGGTTCGGATCTGAGGTCCTAAAGTGCGTCATCTGGGTAACACGCAATTCTATATTATTAAACGGATCCTGCCAATATCCGTACAGGGATATTGACGGATCGTCCGGCGACATTGATGTAACTGCCGCCTTGGCAGAAACTATGTAATTACCAAACGCATAACCGTGCTTGTAGTAAGTCAGATGCTCATTTCTGAGTGAACCTCTGACGCGCATTTTTAACGTATCTCTGCCTTCTGAAGATGTAAGAGACGTTGTCTCCACGGTGCCCCGCCCGGTCGGACTTGCAGGCAGCATTATCGCCTTGTTATACCTCGGCTCAGAGATTATCGATTCATCGTCCCTAATCGACTCCTCAATCAGCCAAACGTTTTGAACCTTCAATCCATTTAAAAATGCTGAGCTGTAGAAAACATCCTCGTCTCCAGGAAGATCTATATTTTCAAAGGGC
>JAAZFF010000314.1 GCA_012511845.1 Lentisphaerota bacterium | reverse complement strand
TGTAAAAGGTGTTTGTAACTTTTTTTGTAATCACCTGTAGAGGCAGGAATGATTATTTTGAAGTTTTTTTAATGAGACTGCTTTCCTGCGCATTCATTTCAAACCACAACCCCTCCTCAACAAACGATTGTACGGGAGTGTATGATGAAATAATGTTTACAGGATTCCCGCTTACTGCGACATCTTTCATCCATGAAACTATATCGACAAGTTCATATCTTTTTGCCACATGTTCTTAAATGCCGAAAATGGCTTTTGATGAATTCGCCTGGTAAGGAACGCTATGCGGGTAATAATCAAAAACTGTCAGTGCGTTGTTTCCTGTTTCATCAATATATGCCTTTACAGTATCGGCAAATTGAACAGCACCTTTTTCATTCGAAAGATAATATGCAGCAGGGGAGGTGGCAAAGTGCGCAGCAGCAGGTGCAAGCAAAATAATTACCAGCAATACGCCCTTTTGTTTATTGAATATAGCAACTGAACGCACTCCAGTAGCAAGAGGTACAGACAAAATTGAAATCAAACAAAAGATGATCGGAGCAAAGCGGCGTTGTGACCAAATACCCACGTGTACTTCAGTTCCTTTTATGAAAGAGAACAGAAGCAGACAAACTGAAAACGCAGCTACCAGTAATGAACCGGACAGGGAACGATTTTTTGAGAATGCAGTGAAAAAAAGGGCAATGAGAAGTGTTACCGCAAAAAATCCGATCCCTGACCACATGGATATGAATCCGCTTAGCAAGCGTCCTTTCATTATGAATGGCAGGGTTAGCGAAACAGCGCACACTGCCACAGAACTTAAAATGATTATTTTACAAACAGAACTGTTGCTGAAAAAATTTCGGACGATCTTTATGTGTGCCATTACTATTATGGCGATTCCTGAAAGAGCGGCAACTAAAAGAGCAACAGTTACAGCAAGAATTTCCGGTGATCCGCTGCACATCGCAATCAGGGAATTGAGATTGGTAAAGTCTCCGTAAGGCTGACAAATGTATTTGTTTATCAGAAATAGTGGCAGAGTCCCGACTCCGCCACCGATTACAAGTGCAATTGTTTCCTGTATTTTGCCACTGCGTGCAATAAGAAGGAGTGCCACAGGAATCATGAGAAGAACTAGCGTTGGATGGAAAGCCAGTGAGAGACCCAGCATGAGGCCGTAAAGTGCATACGCATGCCAGCAGTTTTTTAAATTGAATGCTATGACTATAACTGAAGCAATCAGCACTCCACCGATAGCTTCAGGGAAAAAGCCGCGCAAAAACCATGACGGCCACGCTGTGCCATATAAAAGAGCGATTGTGGAAACTAACCCCCATCCTTTGCCCGTTGCCCATGCAACTGAAAAAATACAAACAATCCATAAAACTGCAAAAATCGGCACGAGTAATTCAGGATCTATTCCCAGATTGGAAGCACCGGCTGCAGACAGGGGCAATGTTGGAAGAAAAAAGGGGGAGGTTGTTGAATTTGGGAAATTTTTCAATTCAAATACACTGTCACGGGTAAGGCGTGCACTCGTTCCAACGGCGCTGCGATAGAGCAGAAGCGGTTTAACTTTTTCCGGGACTTTAGCAAAAGCCGCATCGTTGTCTTGAAGCCCCCGACCGTTTATAAATGATTGCGTCATTATTCTGTACATAGCAACATCAAGACCGGTAAATGTGTCTGAGTGCGGAGCAAGAACAAAGAAACTGGAAATAAGTCCGATACATATAAGAAGTGGAACGCGCCTGGAGTTGTCTGTAAACTTGTAAAGCGCGTAAACAGAAAGAAATGCCGGTGGCAATATTGTTACAATGAAAGCTGAAATCAATAAAATCAGCATCATTTTTTATTCTCTTTTTCCAGTTCCCTCAAGCGGGCTTCCAATATGGCACACTTTTGGGAGAGCTTGGTGATATCTTTTTCGTATTTTGAAATATTCAATGAAATAACGTAAACAGCCGCCATTACGCACAGGAAAACAACGGCTACCATTGTAGACGCGTATTCCATTCCAAAGGTGCCTCGAATCCAATCCATTATATTCTCAAAAGCGGTCAGTATGAGTACTATGCCACATGGAATAATCCAGAGAAGTGCGTATCTCTCTTTAAGATGCGTTCGTCTTATTGATTCGAAAGTGACTAGCAGAATGAAGACTGTAAGGATTGCCACTGCAAGTCTGATCCTGCCCATTCGTGTTACAGGCATGAACAGGTAGAACGTATTCGGAAAAATTGTTACAGCGAGAAGTGTGATGACAATACCAAACAGCAGAAATAGAAGCGGGAAGGAAGCTCCAAGTTTTTTCCTGAACATGTAGCGCGTACTTCCGTATAAGGCAATGACGCCTAGAACGCCAGTAATCGTTCGGGCAATAACGAATGCTGTTTCAGGTTGCATTTTTCAATCTCCTTTCGTCTCCAAATTTTGCATAGCGTCTGTCAACCGGACGTACACGATCAGCCATGAGTGCGAGTGAAACTCTCATGGCAAAATATATGGTACCTAGCGAATTTATTGAGGAAACACCATACTTTCTGGGTCTTACGTCGATTGCCTCTTCAATCATGTCATAACCCTGGCGGCGGAGGAGAGCAAGCGCTTCAGGTTCAGGATACTCTGACGGGTAATAGAGCGAAAAATATTTCAGCAGTTTTCCCCTGGTACACCAGAAACCACTTGTAGGATCGGTGATGCGTTTTCGGCAGATCAGGCTTAAAAAACATGCCAGCAGTATATTGCCAATACGCCGCATTTTGGTGCTGCCCTGAACATCGCCATGGTTGAGAAATCTGGATCCGGTTACAAAATCTGCGCCGGAGATTTTCATTGCTCTTAAAAGCCTGGAAATTTCGCCGGGGTTGTGTTGCCCATCTCCATCAATACGAACTACAGTTTCGTATCCAAGTTCTACGGCATATCTCATACCTGTCTGGACAGCTCCGCCAACGCCGAGATTGCACGGCAAATCCAAAACAGTAACACCGGATTCATACGCTATTTTGGCAGTATTGTCCGTGGAACCATCACTGATAACAATTATTTCAATATCTGGATAAATTGAGCGAATCTCGCTTATAAGTATCCCAATTGATTCTTCCTCATTATAAGCGGGAATTATAAGTGCGAAATCTTCTTCGTCAATTTTTGTAGCCTCAGCCTTCTCCATATTAAAATTATACCATAGTAATACAGGTAAAATCAAAAGTGTTTCATTTGTGCAAGTTGTTTATTGAGGAAACAGTTTAACTATTTCTCCGACATCAGGTTTGAGCTAGATCATAAAAAAGTCTCCGTCGCGTGGCAGGTTTTCATCAGTTACAACATTGAGTGCCGCCGATGAACTGTGGCGGGGAATCGAAATTTTGACAGATACAGGATTGCTTTTCCGATTAAAAAGGATTAGTCCGATTTGTCCATCTTCGGATTCAGCCACTGTTATTTCAACAAGTTCAGCCCGATTCCCTGTGGCAGAGTCTATACACTGACACGACGGTGTGGTGTAGTTGCCTGAGAGTAGAACATCAGCGAAATTGTTTATATCTTCCTCAAAACGTATAGCTTTGCCTTTTCCAATATCCAGTCTGCTTGCCTTGATTCCATCAATATCTGCATCAGTCCAGCCTGCAGCAGATGTAAAAATGTTTGAGGAAGCGTTTCCGTATTCATCCAGTGCCAGGGCATGTTTGAAAATAAATACTGTACCGCCTGCTGAAGCAAAATCTTCCAGCTTCTCCGGTGTTTCAGAATAAGTTGCATAGGAAGATTCTGTTGCAACTATAATGTCCAGTTCATTTGCTGCTGTTGTTCCAAGTTGTTCCTCCAAAATTATTGAGTTTTTTATATGCGAGAAAGTCAGGCTGTCGATTACACCCGGCAGGGAAGAAGTGTAGTCCGTTTCAATTGCTTTTGAAGTTCGGGACAGTCGTTCAGAAGGACGGGAGTGGAGTAGTGCAATTTTAGTGTTGCGTTTAAAATTGACCAATGAAAAAAGGGCACCGGCTTTTAGGATGTCTTTTTTTGCAGTACGTATTCCTGTTATTGCTTCTGTAGGTACGGCATATGGGTTCATGAAATGGTATGGATGTTTTTGAGCGTAAAGTTTGCCAGCATTTTCAGTTTCATTTTTGTCCAGTACCGTTGAGCCTGCCGCATTTTTTGTATATCGGATCCATGACCTTGCACCTCTCCTCCATTCCGAGAGCATTACTATTGCATAGCCATGAGCAAACTGTGATAAAATGGAGTTCCTTATTTTTGAGGCAGAACCTGCTAAATTTGCATCCGGCGCAAACACAGGTTTGCCTTCCGCAATTGCCGTCATATATTTTGAGCAAAGCAGGGGATTAACATTTTCATTCGGAGCGTATAGAAACTGCATATTCTTTGCTGCTTCATAGAGATCTATTCCGTTGTTGTTCAGGTGGCGTGCTTGAAAGCACACTGCAGCATTCGTATTGCTGCCGCTGTCACGGATTGTTTCAACAGCCGTCGCACAAGCTTCTGCAAATTTTGTTTCAAGAAATTTTATATACTCTACATGGGCAAGAACATTATTTGTGGAATGAGCCTGTTGTCGGAACTGCGTGAAGGTTCGAAATTTTGTTCCAAACGCTTTGTTCATTTCGTCTACATTTCTGTATTTTGCTACAAGATAGCTGTTGAAAACACGTCCGGCATGCGCGCTCTCGTCATAGTAATCAGCATCAGCGAAAATGCGATAAACAAAAGGCTCTGCTTCCACACTGTTGTAGAACGTTGTATCAGTTTTCCATATATTCTTCCAAAATTCAACACCTTCGGCTGTAATAATGCTATACGGAATTCCGTGTTCGACACCGTTATACCAACATCTGACACTTGGAATAACGCCATCCATTATTTCAAATCGTGCATGAGAGTAATCTTCTATTGCCAGTTCTCCGATTAGCGGCAAGCCGGAATCAACGATACGTTTTATCGCTGCCATATTCCGGCGTGGAAGTGCACGTGGTCTGAATCTCTTGCGCCAGGAGCGGGGGGGAACAATGCCAAAAGAGTCAATTCCTAGTCTTTGTGCATCAGGGTAATCGGGCAGTGCTTCATAAAACCAGGCATCCCCGGCAGTATAACCGGTGCTGGATACTCCTGCGTCAAGGTCAGCACCTTCATGAATTATGGTGCCGATGATGAACCGCGGTGTTCCATCAACAGTGATTGTGCCATCTTTAAGCTCAAGCGATACGTCCTGAGGAAATCTCTCCGTTTTGTCCAATGAGGAAAACTCCGGAAAAGTACCCGATATACCTGATAAAGCTGAAAATAAAACAATGA
>JAAZFF010000313.1 GCA_012511845.1 Lentisphaerota bacterium | reverse complement strand
GGTCAACAGATAGGGGTGCCGGTTTCTCCTGAAAAACCGGCTCCGAACGTTATACTGAGATACAGGACAATAGCACAGGCGGCTGGTCTCGGGGAAACAGGGTTGCATGGACTTTTTCTGACTCCCCAGTTTGGTGCGCGTCAGCGTTTTGCAATGTTGCTTACAGATGCGGATGTCGAAGCGGACAAGCCGTTCGAGCCGTATATTTGCAACGATTGCGGTGAATGCATCAAGGCGTGTCCGCTTGGTGCGCTTAATGCCGGGGAAACTTCGCTTGTCGGGTTTGCCGGTTTTGAACGACCTGTAGCCGCGCGTGACAATAGTCTGTGTCTGCGTTGTCAAAATGGCGCAATACAGACGAACGAAGGGCGTTTCAAAACAGTGGAGCGTGTTGGTGCCGCCTGCAGCCGTGCCTGCATACACGCACTTGAAGAGCGTGGTGCTACAGAAGAGAAGTTCACAAACCCGTTCAGGCAGGCAAAGCCCTGGGCTCGTGACATGTTTGGCAACAAAATTGAAACAGTTTAAGAAAGGCAGTCAAAAAATGTTTGAACAAAAAACGCTGACATCGCAAATGTTGAAAGATTATGCACGAAAAGTGGCAGGTTGCGGAGAAGGGGGCGAGCTGCTTGGTGTCGCTCCGATAAGTCGTTTCTCCAGTGCGCCGGAGCGTACGCATCCAGCGAATATATTCCCCGACTGCAAGTCCGTAATTTCCATAGTAATGCCCATCCCGCGGAGTGGATATCGTGGAATAACGGAGGGAACACACTGGAATAATTACACGTATTATTCCTACAACCGTCTAAATACTGTTTATCGCCCGATAGTTACGAATGAGGTGGCAAGATTTATAGAAGATCTGGGTTATGAAGCAGTGCCGGTATATCCCGGTGTAATTGAAACGTATGATGAAAATCGGAACTCTGTTCCCGGTCGTCCGGTGCCGGATGTAAACGTCAATGTCCGCATTGCGGCAGTGGCATGCGGTCTCGGTGAGATAGGGTGGTCGAAGGTATTTTTGCATCCTGTATTCGGACCTCGTGTGCGTATTGGCACAATTTTGACAGATGCTGAACTGGAGGCAGATCCTTTGATAAAGCCAGGTACAATCTGCAAGTTGTGCATGAAATGCGTCAGGGATTGTCCAGGAAATGCCATACCGGAAAAAGGTGGTCCTGCGATTACAATAAAAATCGACGATCAGGAATATACCTGGGGTGATGTTCACATGGGACGCTGCACAGCAACTCACCATGGAATAAATTACAAATGCTCGCCATTTCTAAAGAAGTATTTCCCCGGTCTGAATCTTGATATTGAGAATACAACAATGTCAGAAGAGCTGGCGTATAAAATAACGCACGCGTTAGGTGGCGCAAACTGGGGGCGGACTAACCCCGAGTTTCCTGGAAATATGGTCAATCCATACATAAAGCAGGTTATGACGCATTCCGGCTACATGGCAAACTGTGGCGCAAAGGGATGCATACGGGCATGTATGGAATTTCAGGAGAATGCCAGTAATATAGTCCAGGACAAGTTTCAGACACCGGTGTTCCCAACTGAAAAATGGGAGTTGCCTCCGCCGGAGACTGATGAGACAGGCGGTATCGCTGAGAAAAAACTTTTGACTGAGCTCTTCCAGGAACCGGATCTTGATGCCGGGCAGTGGTAGCCCGGCTTGCCGGGAGATCGTACACGTTCACAGCGGAGAGGTACATGTTTTCCGTACACGAACATGAAAATGGAACTCGACTATGAGAAACCGGATATTTCCTTCGGTGAAATCATGTACATGTACGAGTACGTGAACGAGAACGATTATGCCATCACGCAGGCAAAACCCCAGCAGGCGGGCACAGACAGTAATGTCCGTGCTACAGTCTGCGGCGGTTTGCGGAGAAACCAGCCCTACCTAAGCCCTTCGGGAAGTGAGCAGTGGTTAGTGGACAGTGGGCAGTTTTCTCTGCGTGAAAAATTTGTAGCAGTAAAGGGGCAGCCGAGCCTTTTGTGTAGATCGTGTGGTTCTCGGTCAAATATTATCGGCTTGCCGTGAGATCGTACACGTTCACAGCGGAGCGGTACACGTTTCCTGTACACGAACATGAAAATGGAACTCGACCATGAGAAACAGGATGTTTCCCTCGGTGAAATCGTGTACGTG
>JAAZFF010000312.1 GCA_012511845.1 Lentisphaerota bacterium | reverse complement strand
GGGAACCGTACGGTGATAGAGAAGAAACAAATCTAAGATGTCAAAACCAGGCAACTTTGTAGTGCCTTAAAAGTCAAATGCCTTATTTACAATGAGTTACAGCTATAAGTGCGAAAGTTGGGCTAGAGAAACTGTATCCCACGAATATCGTCATGCGTGCAGGTTCTTTATCGAGTCGACTGTACCAGTTCACAAGACATGGACCGGAAACAAAATTTGTTTATGAAACTGAAAAAAGTGTTAATGGAAATGTAGTTTTTACCACCAGTCCAAGTCCATCCACAAATTCATCCCTGATCGCCAAGCGTAGCAAAATTCAGAAAATTGAAAAATTTTCAAATTCAGAAGTCTGTGAGGGAATCGAACGGAATGCTGCATCTAGACAGGCCATTTTGGAGCACTTCCTGAAGTACTTTGACGAAGGAGGCGCAAATGAGCAGAGCGAGTTCATCGCATTGAGTGCTTGGTTGTGGAGAAGGGTTCCATCCGGCTCCACGGACGCTATTATTGCTACGGACAACGTGCAAGACGCAGATGCACTTATTATGGAAATCTTTAATGATAAAACACGTGCGAGGTTAGTGCGAATGACCGCCGCCCAAGGCCTTGCAGACACTCAAGCTTCCAGCATTCAAACCTTCATGTTGGGTATTGTGACAAACCATGTTCCTGACGATATAGGAGATATGGAATGGACTCTTTTAAACCGTGCATTGTACCAATTGAAATTATCGGGCAACATAAATGCACTTGCCGTGCTGAAGAGCCAGACAAATGGTCCATCGTGGAAGCTTGAGAAAATTGAAAAAACAGCGCAATCCATCGAAAATCGACTTGGCTCATCCTCAGTTAGGGATTGATGTAACAGTTCTTGAAAAATGCGTCAATGTATAGTATAAGTAAGGGCTCAATTTTAAAGCAAACAAGGCGGACGGTAGCAGCCAGCGGCCGGACATCGCAAAAAAACAGGAGAATTCATCTTATGGCACACGTTATTGACAAAGAAAAATGTATCGGATGTGAAGCATGCATTGATGTTTGCCCCGTTGAGGCAATCGCAAAAGAAGACGACAAATGCGTAATCGACCCGGAAGCCTGCGTTGATTGCGGAGCATGTGAAAGCGTCTGCCCGACAGAAGCAATATCAGCGGAATAATTTTCATCTGCTGACGGCATGAACCATGCGGATTGTCTATATCATCCCTGGTCCGGCCGGGCCGCTTTTTGAAAAAAACAGCTTGCGCGAACAGGGCTTGGTGGCAGAACTACGTTGGGACGGCCACGATGTCCTGTTCGTGCCTATTCTTTTTCCGCTTGGCTCCGGTACTCCCGTATCTCTGCCTTCTGAAGCTGAGCCGCTTCTTGTGGGGGCAGTAAGAGTATATGCCAGACAAAGCATGCCTGCATTGGCGCGCCATGCTCCGGAATGGTTTTGGCGACTTGTTGATAAACCTCTGGTACGAAAATTCGTTGCCAAAAGGGTAATGGCAACACCAAAAAGATTTTCGGACTTCATGAAAGATGTGCTTGACGGACGCAATGGGGCACTCGTTGCTGAAATCAACAAGCTTTGCGAGTGGCTGAAAGCTCATCAGAAACCCGACATTATATACCTCTCAACACCATTTCTACTCGGGATAGCACCGATGTTGAAAAGAGCATTGAGAGTACCTGTTGCATGTGCCATGAATTCCGAGCTCGAGGAAATATCCCACCTGCAAGGACCCGACGCCATCATATTGCTTACCAAGCTGCGAAGTGCCGTACCCGATGCCGACGGCTTCATTCCTGTAAGCAATTACCATTCTCAACGGATCCATCGAAGGCTGGGCATAGCAACATCAGCCACCAGATTTGTGCATCCTGGAATTTATATCGACAATATACCGCCAACCCCTCCTCCGGATGTCTCGTCTATAGGGATACTTGTCCGAGAAGGAGGCAAGCCTTCAACCATCAGTCCTGCAACGGTAGTTACAGCTTTAAGCAAAAACAAGTCATCGCGGGGAATCCCGATACGAGTTGCGTTCGAAACTTCTCTCATGAGAAAATCGGGGAAGAAAAGAAAAAGTCGCAAGGATCAGAAAATTCGCAGCATTATTGACGCTGGTGGAAGTGTGGAGACTCTGCCACAGGATGAAGAGGAGCTTCACGCTTTCCTGGGAACACACGATATAATCATCTTTATTCATCCGGAGCAGTGTCCCGCCTTTGACTATGCCATAATCGAGGCACTCGCATGCAGCGTTCCTGTTTTGCTACCGGATAACGGAGCCAACAGCGAAATTGCAGGACTCTCAAATGCTGTATTTCTGTACTCTGATGTAAACAAAATATTAACTGTGGTTGCCAAAGTAATGGCAATGCCCGGAGAGGCAAAGGCATCTCTCAGAGCCAAAGCCAGGTACAGCGTTGAACATTGTTTTTCAATGCCGCGCATGGCACGCGAAACCGCTGATGCCCTCCAGGGAATAATTAATCGAAACTCCCCTCCTCCGGAATCCTGGCCGCTGAGGACGAGTAATTAAAACTTTCAATTTTTCTTTATACCATGCCATCATTTGTTCATCTTCACCTTCATACAAGTTACTCAATCCTCGACGGCGCATGCCGGATAAAAGAACTGGCAGAACGAGCCAAGTCATTAGGGATGCCGGCTGTTGCCATTACAGACCATGGCAATATGTTTGGCGTAAAAGATTTCTACGATGTGTGCAGGGAAGTTGGAATCAAGCCGATTTTAGGCGTTGAGGCATACGTAGCCACCGAACCGCATACCGAACGCAATGCCAGGTCGGGTGAACATCTGGTTTTACTGGCAAAAAACCATACAGGATACAAAAACCTGATAAAGCTCTGTTCCATAGCATATATAGACGGCTTCTATTATCGTCCCCGCATTGATAAAGCATTGCTTGAAAAGTACAAGGAGGGTTTGATCGTAACGTCGGCGTGCCTCGCCGGAGAAATTCCGAACCTTCTCGCAAACGGCAATATTGATGAAGCTGAAAAATCTGCGCTGTGGTTTAAAGAGGTCTTTGGAGATGATTTTTATCTGGAAATAATGCTCCATAAAGCAGAGGCAGGTGAAGTTCCGGAACATCTTGTTAATCGTATAAATTCAGAAGTTTACGAGAGACAACTTGTTGTAAACAGGGAGATTCTCAAGCTGGGAAAGAAACTGGGGATCAAAGTTGTAGCAACGAACGATGTGCATTTTCTCATGGAGGATGATGCCGAGGTTCATGACATACTTTTATGAGTAAATACATTAAGCAAGTTTTCTGATGAAAACCGTCTCAGGTACTCACGCCAGGAGTGGTTTAAGAGCGCTGAAGAAATGGCAGAGGTTTTCCCCGACAATCTTGAAGAGCTAAACAACCCTTTGGAGATAGCCGCTAAAGTAGAGGAATACGAACTTGATTCGGCACCAAACATGCCCATGTTTCCAATTCCGGAGGAGTTTTCAGGAGACACTGATTTGGAAACAAAATATCCTCTGGAAGCCCTGAAGGAGGAGTTCGGCGAAAACTTTAAGCTTCTTGCAGGAAATGAGCCGGGGCAAATCGAAAAAATAAGACGAATAAAACTTGAGTCGGATTACCTGAAACACCTCACCCTGGAGGGTGCAAAGACACGTTGGCCGAATGGAACAACGCCGGAGATAGATGAGAGAATAGAGTTCGAATTGGACACCATAAAAAGAATGGGGTTTCCCGGCTACTTCCTCATAGTACAAGATTTTATTGCTGCGGCACGGGAAATGGGAGTCCTGGTAGGCCCCGGAAGAGGCTCGGCTGCCGGGAGTGCTGTTGCTTACTGTCTGCGAATTACAAATGTGGACCCTATAAAATACGGATTGCTGTTTGAGCGATTTTTAAACCCTGATCGCATATCGATGCCCGACATAGATGTCGACTTTGATGACGTAGGACGTCAGAAAGTCCTTGAATGGGTTACAAATAAATACCGTTCCGAACATGTCGGACATATCATTACATTCAACTACCATGCGCCCAGAAGCAGTATACGGGATGTAGCACGTGCGCTTGAAATGCCTATTCCGGAGGCAAACAGGCTTGCCTCAATGGTTCCGAGTGATCCAGGCATCAGAACTTTTGAAAAAGCATACGAGGCAAGCTCCGATCTGCGTAACGAACGCGACAAAGGCTCTGAAGACGCAAAGCGTGTCTTGCGGTTGGCTGACAAATTATGCGGCTCAATCAGAAGCAGCGGAGTCCACGCCTGCGGCGTAATAATAAGCCATGAACCGCTGCGAGAGGCGATACCAGTAATGTCTACAGAGGGAGAGTCTCTGCTGACAACGCAATATGATGGAAATTTTGTGGAGTCCCTCGGTCTCCTTAAAATGGATTTTCTGGGATTAAAAACATTTACAGTAATTAAGGAGTGTGTTGCAAGTATCAAGGAAGTTCGCGGTCTTGATATAGATATTGACGCAATTCCGCTCGATGATGAAGAGACGATGAAGCTTTTCCAGCGCGGCGAAACTACAGGAATTTTCCAGTTTGAATCTGAAGGCATGAAGAAACACCTTCGGGCACTGATGCCAAGCGGACTCGACGATCTTGTTGCAATGAACGCGCTTTATCGTCCGGGCCCCATGACTCACATAGAACGCTTTATCAACTGCAAGCAGGGTCGAGAAAAAATCACCTATGAACACCCGTTGATGGAACCATATCTGAATAATACGTATGGTGTGACGGTATACCAGGAACAGGTAATGCTTCTGGCAAGGGCACTGGCAAACTTCTCCAGAGGCCAGTCCGATACACTGCGAAAGGCGATGGGAAAGAAGGAAGCCCGGATAATGGCTGAACTCAAATCAGATTTTGAGGAAGGGTGCCTTGCCAATCCAGAATTCATGGAACCATTGAAGAACAATATAAAGGCAGCCAAAGAGGTCGTTTCCAAAATATGGCAGAACTGGGAGGCATTCGCACACTATGCATTTAATAAGTCACATTCCGCATGTTACGCATACATCGCTTATCAGACAGGATATCTCAAAGCCAACTTTGCGCCGGAATACATGGGTGCGCAGATTTCGTCCGAAATAGGAAGACCCGATAAACTTGCCGTCTTCATCAACGAAGCAATATCAATGGGCTACGAAATGCTACCCCCTTCCATAAATGAATCGGGAACCACCTTTTTACCCGAAAAAATGAAAGACGGTAAAACAGGTATCCGTTATGGACTTGCAGGCATCAAGGGCGTTGGATTTATTGCTGCACAATCTGTTGTGGATGAGCGAAAGGAAAACGGTCCATATAAAAGTTTTTCCGATTTCCTTGAACGCCAGGATAGCTCTGTGAATAAAAAAGCTATTGAGTCCCTCATATTATGCGGCGCAATGGAATGCCTTGGAGTACACAGGGCAGCGCTGTTCGACACATTACCCAAAGCCATGGCTGCTGCAAACTCGGCGCGTAAAGATAAAGAAATAGGGCAAGTATCCATGTTCGACATCTGGGAAACAGACACAGAAGTCGAGGCAGAGGCAAAAGACCTGAACAATACTGTTCCAGAAATGCCTCGTATGGAAATGTTGTCAGCGGAAAAAGAACTTTTGGGCTTTTATGTCTCTGGACATCCTATTGCCAGATACGAATCAATTGTATCGTGCTTCCAGTCCGTTACAGAAATAAGTGAAATTCTGAGTGAACTTGAGCAGCAAATAAGTGAGAATCCTGTTGCCGGAGATATGACTGAAATACGGAAACGCAGAAGGACAAGTATGCGTCAGGTGCAGTTTGCCGCATTTATATCAGATATATCTGACAGGTTTACTAAAGACGGCAAAAAGTGGTGTGTTATTGCGGTAGAGGACAGGGTGAGCAAGTTTGAAATACCGGTATTTCCGAATACACTTTCGACACTCACAGCTGACCCGGTGAGCCAGCAGGCTCTCGTGAAAAACAAGACTGTGGTTTTCACAGCCGAAATTGGAATCAATATGCGGGGGAATGAAGCGTCTGTAACAATAATTTCCTGCATGCCGATAGAAATGGCACCTGCAAGGCTGGTAAAAAGTATTGTTTTAACAATAAAACAAGAGAATGTTACTACAAAAACGCTGAATAAATTGCATCAAATCATCAAAAATCATCCGGGAAAAACTCCGGCACAACTTGTGTTGCAACTTGATGATGATACAGATGTAGTTTTAACTGTCGGTACAGAGTTATGCATTTTGCCGGATAATCAGCTCATCACAGCCGTGGAAGATTTAATAGGTAAAAAATCCATCAGCTATATTGTTGCACCGACCGGCTGAAGAGAGTGGGCAGTGGGTAGTGGGCAGCGGGCAGTTTTCTCATGAGCCGCAGACTGTAGCACGGACATTCCTGTCTGTGCCCGCCTGCTGAGCACTGGGACCGCGAGGCTCCGTACTCGCATCACGGCAGCCCAGCCCGCAGCCTGCTGCGCCCTCCTCCTTGTTCGTGTGGTTCGTGTGGTTCGTGGTTCCATCCCACGCCCCCTTAGCCCCATGATCTGCGGCGGTTTCGGAGAAACCAGCCCTACCCTTTCTCCTCCTTTGCGTCTTTATGCCTTCGTATGAGAGTACAAGACTGCCAAGACCGTTGCCGGCAAACAACTTTTCTTCATTCCATCATCTTCCTGAATGTGGCACGTTCGGTCTCAATGGCTGTCTCTCGTTCCTCTTTCTGCCTCATGGCATCAAAGTGCTCATACAAGTTCTTCGTCATGACCAGATACGACTGGGTGGGTTCAAAGCGCTTGAGCCCAAGGACGTCATCCGTATTGAAAAACAGAACATAAGGCCGGTCATCTTCACGAATTCTGCGCCCAAGTTCCTCCCATATCCCGAGATTCCAGATACGATGCGCCGTACCAACGATCTGGTTGCGCCGTATCGTGATGTGCAAGTCAGGCGGATCTTCCATTTTTGAAATGGCGTCAATGTTCCTGTCTATGCTCTCCAGCGTTGCTGCGGATGCGCCGAAAACAGTGTTTGTAGAACCTTCTTCAAGGCTGCGGCAGTCCGCGACCTTGAGGGATTCAGGTGTAATCCTGCGCGCTATGTCCAGAAGGTCAAGGTCGCGCGGCTCCTCCAGATCGGTGTACTCCAAATAAACCGCAAGAAAGCCGCTGCTGCGGTCGACCAGCATACCGAACTCGTGGTCTGGACCGTGCGTTTTCAGGTTGAAGCCCTCGCCCATGAGCTGGACTTTGGCGCCCTTGTAGTTTTTGTCGTCAGCATACAGCATGGGGTGGAAGAAAAAGGGCGTGTACTTGATGTGCCGCTTGAGTTTTTCCATTCTGGCATAAGTATCGCGTGAAATTTCAACAAAGCGCTCAGGCATTGAGCTAACATCGCCACGGTTTATGTGTGTCCAGTAGGCGGGGGAAGTGCTGATGAATATCTTAATCGACTCGTGCTTCTTGAGTTCCTCTCCCAGTTGCTTCCACAAATATGTTTCCCAAATCTGGCATTTTCCCCCGAAGATGCCGTTTAGCGGCAGTAATGCCTTGTCGTCCGGAACCGGCTTTGTTCGAGGGACGGTGACTATCCCTCCATACATGCCGTGTCCATGATTATCGCCGGGTCTTCGGGTCTTTGGCACCATGCGGCAGTCCAGCTCAAGACTGCAGCACGGCAGTTTTTCCACCCTAATAGCGGTGCTCGCTTTAATCTCAGCCATTGTTGCGCCAGCGTACAGCCCCTGAATTAGCTTCCCTGTGACATCGTCGAAAAGCAGCAGATAGTTGTTGTCAGCCCTGTACGATGAGTTCGGCAACAGCTCCAATCCGCCGATGACAACAGCAGGCTGCCACGAGTCTGATTCGGCAATCGTGGAGAAAACCAGCCCCTGAAAAACTAGCGTTGCAAAGATTGCATTTATTATGTTTGTTTTCATGTAAAAGATATCTCCATCATTATTTCGTACCTATTCTTATGCCCCACAACTCAGGAAAACATTCTTTAATCGCGTAATTTTCTGTTTCTTTAGTGATCGCCGGATAATCGTGTGCGTCCAGTTCAGTTTCGCACCCATGTCTGCAACTTGCTGCAAAATCAGGCACTTGATTTTTACGGCACTACAAAGTCGTTGTGCTATTCCGTGCTTTTTTCTTCTCACCAACCTGCTGTGTAAAGATGGTAACAGAAGTAGATTTGAATCTCAAAAACATGCCAGCACTATAAGCGACTCCAGTTCTCAAGTCAATGCCTATAAATCGTCTATGCTCTAAAGAGAGCGGGCAGTGGGCAGTTTTCTCATGCGCCGCAGACTGTAGCACAGACATTCCTGTCTGTGCCCTCCTGCTGAGCACTGGGACCGCGCGGCTCCGTACTCGCATCACGGCTCATGAGGGCATTCGCCCTCCAATCTCTGTGTCTCCGTGTCTCTGTGTGAGATTCTCACGTCTCCAAAGCTCTGTCCACTGCACACTGACCACTGATCACTGCCCGAAGGGCAAGGGTGGGGCAAGCCGCAAACCGCCGTTGCTGCCGGACAGCACCAACAGGACAGATGGGACAAACAGGACAAACAGGACTGATGTGCCAAAGCTCAAAATCACGTGCCCCGAGTCCGAAGTCGCAATCGATTCTTTCGACAATCCATTGTTACTCTCCTTGTTCGTGTGGTTCGCGTGAAATAATTCCACTGACCGCTCGGAGAGCCGTCCCTACCCTTTCGTGCCTTTCGCGCTTTTCGCGGTTAAAATCCCACGCCCCCTTAGCCCGCATGATCTGCGGCGGTTTCTGAGAAACCAGCCCTACCCTTTCTCCTCCTTTGTGTGAGATATCTTTGCAATGATCTAAAGTAAACCGACAGCTTGTTTTCTGTAAAATACAAAAACTTGCAAATAGTGCTCTTTTTTACTTTACTTTTTGTGTCAGAAAATGTTTAATAATGTCAGAAAAGGGCATAAAATGTCAGACGACACTACAAATAACATACCAAAAGTAGAAGCTCCGGTACTGGCAATCACGCCAATTCTCGGGCGAGCTGACCATCGTTTGGATCCAAAACGACGTTTTACCATACCGTCAGACTGGTTTGAACGAATGGGGCGTCCTGCTCAGGTATACGCAATGCCCAGCCTGTCCCGGATGCGTTGTCTCGATGTATTTTGCCCATCTGAATTTGATAAGCGAATGGAAATCTTCAGATCTACAGCTCTCTCCGACGCCATGACGTCGCGCTTCACAAGCCGTATAGGTGAGTTGATCAGCTGTATTACTGTCGACAGCCAGAATCGCATACGCGTCAAGGACTCCCTGCTTGCATACGCCGGGCTGGAAGAAGATGTAGTTCTTATAGGGGCAGGTTTCCATTTCGAAGTATGGTCGCTCATGGAGCGTCCGAAACTTGACGGCAATGAAGCCGATATACTCGAGCAACTTGCCAGCGAAGCGTCATCATTCAATTTTTAACTGTGGAGAAATCATTATTACGCACAAGCCGGTACTTCTTGAAGAAACAATCGAAGCACTCTCACCAAAGCTCAACGGCACCTATATAGACGGAACCATTGGCGGCGGCGGGCATGCTGAGGCGTTGTTGAATGCATCAGGAGCAAAGTCCCGCCTTATGGGAATTGACAGGGATCCCGATGCTGTTGAACGCTGCAAGGCAAGACTTTCATGTTTTGGTGACAGATTTGTATGCGTTCACTCCGACTTCGCCTCGATGACCCGGGTTGCGCAGGAGAACGGCTTCAACAAACCGGACGGCATTCTCCTGGATCTGGGTGTTTCATCATTTCAGATCGATGAACCGGAGCGCGGCTTCAGCTTTATAGCTGACGGTCCCCTCGATATGCGGATGGATAACTCAAAGGGAATGACTGTTGCAGAATATCTTGACATGCTTGAAGGCGACTGGCAGACCCTTGCCACTGTTTTGCGTCAATATGGCGAAGAGCCTCGTGCTACAAAAATTGCGAAGGCAATTGCTGCTGAACAGGTGAAAAGCCCAATAAAAACAACTGCAAGGCTGGCAAGTATTGTAGAAAAAGCAGTTGGCGGCCGAAAAGGTGCACCGCGTCACCCTGCCACACGAACATTCCAGGCTTTGCGCATAGCAATAAATGCGGAAATGGAGCAGCTTAGGGATGGGCTCGAATCAGCAATATCCCTGCTTGCTGAAGACGGAAGGCTGGCTGTAATAAGCTTTCACAGTATCGAAGACAGAATTGTAAAACAAACTTTCAGGGCTCATGAAGGGCGAACAGTATCGCTTCAGCAGGGTGGAACAGAATGGGAAGGGAAAACCCCAGTTGTAGTGAGAGTAAATCGCAGAGCCATAAAACCTTCAGATAACGAAATTTCTAAAAACCCCAGGGCGCGTTCAGCTAAGTTGAGAGCTGTCCGGCGCATACAAACACCATCTTGAAAAAATGAGCAGACATCCTCGAAAATCAAAAAATAAAATATTTGCAAGACCTGCCAAAAAACGCCGCAGCAGGCGTGAAAACCGCCGATGGAATGATACTCTCCATGCATGGGCATTACCAATAAATGTTTCGATTTTAATTATAGGAGTTGTAATTACAGGTGTCATGTATGCTGTAATATATAACAGTTGCAATTCAATTTATGCAGAGGTTGAACAGGAAGACATACGCGCTGTTGAACTCTTGGAGGAAATGCAGAGAGAGCGCGCCAAATGGGACAACATGAAGACACCCGTGAACCTTCAAACCCGCCTTTTGAAACATGGAATTGCCATGTCATCACCAAAACCGGGGCAGCGCATAGTCATGACTTCTTCCCCCGGCAAAACCGGAGTACTCGGTACTTCAGAATACGCGGTTAACCGCTGAATCAAGCGCGGCGATGAAAACCATCAACCGCGGCAAATTCTGGATAGTTCTTTTTGGACTTGCAACGACAGCCCTCTTTGTTGTAACAAGCTTCAGACTGTATAAAATACAGATTATAGGAGACGTTGCAAAAGATGTTTCCGGCGGTATGTATTACAGAAAAACGCTTCCTGCACAAAGGGGAGGTATATATGACCGCAATGGAAAATCGCAACCTCTGGCTGTGTCGGTACCGTTGTGGAAAATTTTTATTGATCCGTATGTAATCGATGAAGGCCGACACGGTGATGTTATGCGTGAAATCTGCAAACATAATGAGTTTGATGAAACACGTGTTTTCAAGGCAGTGACGGCTGAAAAAGGCAGATATCATCCAATCGGTGAGACAGAAAATCGTAAAATATTTGACGATCTGTCAACAAATGCTGTTTTAAGGAGATGTGTAGGAATAGAGAAGATAACTCGCCGCAACTATCCTCTCGATTCGCATATGAGCCACGTAATAGGAATTGTCAATTCTGCCGGCATGGCTCTTGACGGTGTGGAAAAAACCATGAACGTATACATGGTCGGCAAGGACGGTTTTATTGAAGGTATTGCAAATGCAAAGCGAAAGGAAATAGTTGGTAAACGTAAACAAAGGGTCGAGCCGGTTAACGGTAACGATGTGTTCATGACATTTGATAGAAACATTCAATATATTGTTGAAAATGCGCTCGATGAAGCAATTACAAATTACAACGCCAGAGCAGGGTGGGTAATAGTGCAGAACCCCAAAACCGGAGAAATTCTCGCAATGGCATCACGCCCGACCTTTTCGCCGCATGAATATGGTTCATCACCTGAAGAATCACGCTGGAACAGGGCTATTTTTACAAACTTTGAACCGGGCTCTGTCATGAAAGCACTGACTTTTGCCGCGGGGATAAACGAAGGCATTTGTTCAACAAATTCCCTTATAAACTGCGATCCCGGACTTTATGCCGGACGTCCGCTTCAGGACCATGTCAGGGGTGACATTACAACAACTATGGCTGTAAAAAAGTCAAGTAACAGGGCGGCTTCCCGTATAGCAATGCAATTGGGACGAAATCGCATGAATGATTACCTGATTGATTTTGGATTCGGGAAAAAGAGCGGTATAGATTTAATGGGTGAAAGCAGTGGAATCGTAACTCCTAAAAATCGGTGGAGCGATTTGCAGCTCATTCGTATAGGCATCGGTCATGGTATAGCTGTTACTGGGATTCAGCTTATTTCCATGTACAGCACAATTGCCAATAAAGGCAAAATGATGAGAACGTATGTTATAGACAAAGTCGTTGCACCTGATGGAACTATTGTGCTTCACAACACACCGGTCATACTGTCAAACCCGATTAGTGAAAAAACTGCCGATGATATGGTCTTTATGCTTTCGACCGTTCCTGAAACAGGCGGTACGGGCAGACGCGCCAAAATACCGGGTTACACCGTAGCCGGAAAAACAGGAACAGCACAAATGGTTCTGCCGACGGGCGGATACTCAACAACTGATTACATAGGCTCATTCTGTGGATTTTTCCCTGCTTCTGATCCACAGATCACAATACTGGTATCTCTTGAGGCACCCCGTCCGAATTATCATGGAGGCACAGTAGCAGCACCTGTGTTCGCAAAAATAGGCGCAGCAATTGCGCAGTATCTGGAAATAATGCCTGACGACCTGGATGATTTCCCGGTTTACTGATTCACAGCATCATTTGCGTGCTGAATTACGCAACAGCAACAGCAAAAATGGAGCTCCAAAAAAAGATGTTATTACACCGATGGGAATTTCGGCAGGTGCAATAACCGTTCTTGCCAATACATCACACGCAAGCAGGAAAAAACCTCCTGCCAAAAGCGATACAGGAAGCAGCCTCTTATGCAGGGGTCCAACGATCAGTCTGCAAATATGCGGGATCATCATCCCTACGAAACCAATTGGACCGCATAAGGACACTACAGCAGCCGTCATAAACGATACAGCCACAAAAAGCAGCTTTCTTACCTTTGCAACATCTACCCCCCTCCCGCTTGACACTTCATCTCCGAGCAGCATTATATCCAGCTCCCGGGTAAGGGATATTGCAGCTGCCATACCGATAACCAGCGCCGGCAGAAGAGAAATGATTTCGCTGTATCCGGTAACAAAAACACCTCCCATCATCCAGTAGAGAGTATTTATTGTTTCTCTGGGATCACAAATATATTGCAGCAACATTATCAGGCTGGAAAATAGAAAACTGCACCCACCCCCGCCAGCAACACCGTGCTTATAGACGTTCTGCTTTTTGCATGAAAAGTGCCATATACAATCAGCATCGAAAGCAGGGCTCCCAGAAAAGCTCCACCCTGCACGGAAACAGCACCGACATAAGGCAGCGATACACTTGCCAGCATGGCAACAGCGGCACCGAAAGAAGCTCCCCCGGACACACCGAGAGTATAGGGCGTTGCCAGTGGATTCCTGAACATCGCCTGAAAAATCATCCCCGCTACTGAAAGACTTGATCCCACGAGAAAGGCCGTCATGCTGCGCGGTAAGCGCAGAGCTGAAAAGAGCTGAAAATCAACTCCGTCGACATTTCTGAGAAGTTCAACCGGAGAAATAAAGGGAGACCCGATCAAGGCAGTTGTAAAAGTGACAAGCCCGAAAAGCAGTACAGACAAAATTGCCCATCCGATAAAACTGAGGCAGGGTGGAGACTCTGCCACTTCAGGCTGCCCATATATGTCGGCTTCAACTTGAATTGGTTCTTCCACAACAAAAGTGCGGTGTGATGTCGGCAGCAGAGATGCGCTGAACTCACATCCGAACAGGCGTCTCAGTGATTCCCGGCTGAATCCCTCTTCTGCAGCGGCATCTACTTCCAGCCTTCCATTGGCAAGCCCGATTACACGACTCCCATCTGAAGCTGCTCGTTGAAGATCGTGTGTCACTGTCAGGACTGTGACACCGCGCTCCTGTTGCAGTTTCGATATCACAGCAGAAAACTCCGCCTGACCTGCCGGATCAAGATAAGTAAAGGGTTCATCGAGCAACAGAATTGGTGCATTTTGCGCAATTGCTGCTGCAAGCATTACACGCTGGCGCTCTCCTCCGCTTAGTTCATTTATTCGCCGATCAGCAAAACGCACAGTATCCGTGATCGCCATCGCCTCTTCAACGGCAAGTTTATCCTCGCGAGTTGCAGGAGCAAACATGGTAAAGTAGGGATAACGGCCTGTTGCAACAACATCCCTGACGCGCATGGCAGGCATACTGCCCCAGTTCTGCGGCAGGAAAGCGATTTCTCTTGCTAGTGCCCTGCGCGTCATTGTGGAAGCATCGCGCCCATTTATATGGACATTTCCACTTTTATACTTCAGAAGCCCTGCCATGCAGTGCAGGAGTGTCGACTTCCCTGCTCCGTTAGGTCCTATGAGAACGACGTGCTCGCCTCGTGCAATTTTAAATGAAACATCTGAAAAAACATCAGAACCTTGAGTGCCGCTCCAGGAAAATGAAAGTGCTTCTACAACAAGTGCACACTCCGATTCAAGTTTTTTCTCTTTTTCAAAATTATGCACGGTATTGATCATGTACCCAGAAAAGTAAAATCTATTTTTCGCTCAACGAAATCTACCCCCGAGACCCGAACGCGAAGCTTGTTACCTGCTTCTACAGATGCTCCCTTGGCGGTACTATATGATTCGCGCGGGTTATATCTGGCAAATCTATTTGAAATCTGCGATATATGGATCAAGCCGCCGACTTGCAATTCGGGCAATTCTACAAAAACTCCAAACTCTACTACACTGACCACTACGGCTTCGTACTCCAGAGGTTTGCCATCATCTATCTGCTGCTCCAGGAAGCGGTATTTTTTTATTTCAATCAAGTCTCTCGACGCCTGTTCCGCGCGAAACTCAAGTTCTGTAGAAGACACTGCCACGGCTGAAAGCTCTTCCCTGCCCGGAACATTGGCTTTTCTTCCGCTCAGCAGAGCTGCCAGTTCTCTATGCATCACGAGATCAGGATAACGCCTGATCGGAGAAGTGAAATGGCTGTAAAACTTTTTTGATAATCCGTAATGACCTGCATTATCGACCGAATATTCTGCCCGTTTCATGCTTTTCAGCACCAACATGGACACATAGTATTCAAGAGTTGTCCCGCATGTTTCTTTAAGCGGTTTCGTTATATTTCCCTGTTCCATGAGATTACCGGGCTCCAGCCCAAGTGACACAAGAGCCACGGCAAGCTCGGAGATCTTTTCCTCAGAGGGCTGCTCGTGATAACGCGATATGAAGGGAACCTGATAATTGGAGACTTCTATTGCTACAGCTTCATTTGCAATTACCATAGCCTCTTCAACGAGTTCATGGGAAGTTGTATGGACAGATGGATGTACTCCTGTCATCATTCCATTATTGTCAACTTCGATCTCCATTTCAGGGGATGATATATCGAGTGCGAATCTGTTGAATCTGTTACGGCGCAATCTTTGTGCCAGTTTATGCAGTTTTAGAATCAGATCTCTTACTTCCTTTGTGCCTACATTTGAAGCTGCTTCCGTTCCGTCAATAACCTCCTGAACCTGCTCGTAAGTAAAGCGGTGCGAAGAACGTATTTTGGAACGGGCAAATCTGCGGGCAACCATTGTGCCTGCAGCATTAAAAGTAAGAAAAACAGAAAAAGCGAGTCTGTCTTCCCCCGGCACAAGACTGCAGACGCCATTGGACAGCTGCTCAGGGAGCATCGGTATGACCTTGTCTACCAAATATACACTGGTGCCGCGTTTCCTTGCTTCTCTATCTATCTGGGAACCGGGTG
>JAAZFF010000311.1 GCA_012511845.1 Lentisphaerota bacterium | reverse complement strand
GAAGGTAGGACAAGGCCCGGCAAGCCGGGCAGTAGTCAGTGGATAGTGGGCAGTTTTCTCATGAGCCGCAGACTGCAGCACGGACATTTTTGTCTGTGTCTCTTGCAGAGAAGGTAGGGCGAGTTTCTCCGCAAACCGCCGTGGTTGCCGAGCGATCCGCTCTCGTCACCGTTGCTGCCGGGTAGCAGCGGCGGGTTAATGAATTGTCGAGCGAATCGAATGATTCGAAAGAATCGATTTTGACCTCGGACTCGGGACTCGGGATTTTGGTCCACCTTGTCCAGTTCGTCCATTCTGTTCTGTTGCGGGCTACCTCTCGCTGCCCCTCCTTTTGAACTGTTGCAAAAAGTGCAACAGTTGAACTTTTCTCAAGTTCTCCATCTCGAAAAATATTGCGTAAATGGCGGGATATCACCGATTTGTCGCGTGCTAACAGCTCAGACAATTGGTTTAAACTTAACCAGATTGTCTCTTGATCAAGGCGCACATCAAGCTCTACAATCCTGCATCCCGAGCAAGGTAGGGCGAGTTTCTCCGCAAACCGCCGTGGTTACCGGCTTGCAGCTTCTGAATATTTCTTTGTATTGATCGCTCGGTAACACCAATCAACTCAGCCAACTCGGAAATCGTAATCGATGGTCTTTCCCGACATGCTTCCAATATCTTACCCGACGTTTTCGCGCTTTGGCGCCTCTGTTCAAACCCGAGCAGGCGCTCGGTGTTCCCAGGCTGTTCACTCACTCCCCTACTCCATCGCCTTGACCTTCTCCTCAATAAAAGCGATCTCCTTCTCATCAAGACCATACTTGGCATAAAGCTGCTGATCAATCTCAGGGATCGATTTTGTGTATCGCCTGCAATACACAAACGAACTTGTGTATCGTAAAACCGCAAAACCGATACACAAATCGATTTGACGTAGCTGTACGATACACAAACCTTACTCAAAAACCTTTTTTCCCTCCGCAATATTAAGCAACTCAGAAAAACATAGAATTGCTGCTTGCCTACCACGTCCAGGTCTTAACTCCAACAAAACACCTGCATCTTTGAGCTGTTTAAGAAAACGCATAGCAGTAGGTTTATGAATACCACTTCTATCAACAAAATCTGTTGTTACAAAGATTGGGCGATCAAAGATAGCATCTAGGATATGAACTATATATTGTGAGCGTGTTATGTCATGAAGTCGTTCTTTCATAGTTTCATATAGAGCCATGATTCTTTTTACTTTTTCATTATTGCTACGTGCCTGCTCAGCAACCGCATTTAGAAAAAAAGCAATCCAACCATCCCAATCACCCTCTTTAGAAATGTTTTGCAAGCATGCATAATACTCTTCGCGATTCATTTCCAAGTATGAACTCAAGTAAAACATGGGGTGAGAAAGCCTTCTCTTATTGTAAAGAAAAAGAGGAATTAGCAAGCGCCCAATGCGTCCATTACCATCCTTAAAAGGGTGTATCAACTCAAATTGAGCATGAACTATAGCCGTTTGCAAAACCGGGTCAAGGTCATCAGACTCCATATAGCGCTGCCATGCCTCTAAATGATCCATCAACTGTAATGGGTTTGGTGGTACAAAGCTAGCTTGCTCTAGAGTACATCCATATTTACCGATCCAGTTTTGTTCAGTCCTAAACTCACCTGGACTTTTGTCTTCCCCACGCACACCTCCTAATAGTATTTTGTGCAACTCCCTAACAAAAAAAAGGGTTATTGGGCGATCAACTAAGTAAGTGCTTGATGCTAGAAGTGCTTTACGATAGTTAATAACTTCTTGGATGTCCTTCGCCTTTTCACCCTCTTTGATTATACCAGCTTCTTGCTCAAGAACCTCATCAACAGTTACTTGAGTCCCTTCAATCCTTGAAGAAAGAACAGACTCTTCATTTGTAAGAGGGGATAACATAATAGAGGGGTTGGGGATACCCTGCAGCAAACCATCATAGCGCGCTAACTCGCCATTGGCAGCACCAACAAGTGGTAGCAATCGTTTATAATCCAACCCAATAAGTGGCAAAACATCTGGCTGATATGGTTTCATAGTTTCTTCTCCATAGGTTTGATTTTTCCTCAATGCGGACGAGTTGTTCATAATCTCTTGTTTACTAGTATACGATATTTTTGCCTCCGAAGTTCGAAGGCTTTTTCTCTAATGTTTTTGATTCTATTGGCATCAATAGTAAAATGATCTGTTATAGCTATTGCCACTATTTCATTTCTTTTTAAAGCTCTTACTAGAATATCGTCAGAGTCAGTAGCTTTATAGTCATAATCATAAGAAGATGCTGTGTGAACGTGTAAATCCCACCGTCTCCACTCAGAACCACGAGAAAGCTGACTTAATGAAGAATTTCCAATCCTCAGACTTGTGTTCATATCGTTACCTTTCGTCTTTGTGAGGCACTAAAATAGTGTTCCGTGCCTGCAAGCTACACCCCTACTCCATCGCCTTGACCTTCTCCTCAATGAAGGCGATCTCCTTCTCATCAAGACCATACTTGGCATAAAGCTGCTGGTCAATCTCGGGGATGGATTTTGTCCAGTCGATGTCACTCTCCGGGGTGAAGTCTTGTAGAAAAAGGGAACAGCACCTTACTTCCCCGCCAGTGCCGCACCCATGTCATTTTAACAGGTCTTCAGCTTCAAGGTAGGCGATGAACCGGTTATGTATCCGCTTGTCGCGTTCCACAATGTCGTCCTCGGTGAAGTCGTCCATCAAGGCAAGCTCACGGTACTCGGCAATCATGCTACCCTGACGCTTTTGACCTTTGGCATCTGTGAATCCTATAT
>JAAZFF010000036.1 GCA_012511845.1 Lentisphaerota bacterium | reverse complement strand
TTTCTTTACCTGATAATATTCCGCCATTGAACAGTGATAATCGAGGTGGTCCTGAGTAAGGTTGGTAAATGCCTTGACGGCAAACCTTGTTCCCCAGGTCCTGTTCTGATCAAGTGCATGAGAAGATACCTCCATTACGGCAGTTTTGCAGCTGTTTCTGAGCATTTCAGAGAAATAATACTGCAAATTCAGAGGACCCGGGGTAGTGTTTCCGGAGGTGACAGTATTTTCTTCTACTTTAGCGTCAACAGCTTCAGTGGGGTTGAATTTCTTTAGTGCCCGAGGTTTGATTTCGATGGAATTAGTTGAAATGAATCCTGGTTTAAAAGCGTTATATTCAAGAATATCACGCAAGAGCATGGTTGTTGATGTCTTGCCATTGGTGCCTGTAATACCGAATATGTCCAGCTTGTGAGAGGGATTCCCAAACTCATTGCAAGCCAATGATGCCAGCTCAACCCTGGCATTGGGCACGGTGCGCCATAAAATAGAATCGGGTACACCTGATTCCGGACGCACAACTTCAGCAACAATTTCTCCGGCTCCTGCAGCAATTGCCGCAGGAACGAAATTTATTCCATCTGCCTTGACTCCGGGGACTGCAACGAAAGTATCGCCTGGACGAACCAGTCTGGAGTCGCAGCGCACCTTACCCATTACCATGTCCCGTTATATAACCTTGTCAATCACCATTGCTTGTCAGGTGATTGACAAAGTCAAGTTGCTGTAAATATATTTGCCGGTGTGAAGCGATTATTTGTTTCCTTCGGCAAAGCCGTTGGATGTCATATACTTATAGCTGTCTTCGATAGCTGTCCACATATCAAGACCTTCCGCTACGTAGTCAAGCTCAACGACGATTGATTTTACACTTTCCGGTGCTGCCTCAACGAGTTCTTTAATCGGCAAATCTCCGGTGCCCAAAGTCATCAAATCTATCTTCATGTCGAGCAGACCGTTTTTCATTCCATCGACTGCTGCTTCCTGGCGGCACACTCCATCTTTCATATGGATTGAAATTGTACTGTCTGCGAACAGCTTAAGCATTTCTACAGCGTCTTCGGTACCTTTGTTTGTCGACCAGAAGCAATCCATCTGATATTTGACTTCAGGGCAGAATTCACGATATATCTCATATTTGAGTTTACCGTCGATGCGCTCAAACTCCCAGTAGTGGTTATGCTGGAAAAGTGTGATTCCTGCCGGTTTTAATTTGGCAATAATATTATTTGTATTTTCTGCTGTACGTTTAATAGTGTCCAGATCTTTGAAGTTTTCCGGACCATAGCCGCAAACACATGTTTTGAGACCAAGTTCGCCTAAAGTATCGATAACCTGTGCAGAATCTTCAGGGGTGCGTGCCCATGGCGAGTGTGATGAGTAAAGTTTAAGTCCCAGATCATCAACAAATTTCTTGAATTCCCTCGCTGTCATATCATGCAGTCCGGCTGGTTCTACGGCCTTGAAGCCGATGTCCGCCACACGTTTTACGACTTCCATGAAATCTTCTTTTGTTTTTGAGCATTCTCTCAGGGAGTAAAGTTGAACTGCCAGTGGTTTTGCCATATTGTTTCCTTTTTTTAGGGGGTCGTGATTTTTACTAACGATTTATAATGAAATCTGAAATATTTATATCCGAATGCTAACATATAATTAACACTGAAGTAAAGAATGCAAAGGACCCAGCAATTACGGCGGTTTGTGGCTTGCCCCGGCGTAGGGTTCGAAGACGGACGTAGTTAGCAGACGAAGCCGGGAGATCGTACACGTTCACAGCGCAGCGGCACATGTTTCCGTACACGAACACGAGAATGGAACTCGACCATAAGAAATTAAATATTTAATGTGAGGAAATCGAGTACGAGTACAGGAACGGGAACGATGAGGTCAATATTCCTGAGTTGCGTAATAGATGATGTTTTTGTTAGACTTGGAAACTGAACATCAGGGATTTACCCCGGTGAAGTTTGTTCAAAAAATAAAGTTGGGAAAAGGAGGATTTGTGAATAAGACGTTTGGCCTCTGCATATGCCTGTTGGTGATAGCCGTTGAAGCGACGGCGGACTTTACAATGCCTAAAAAGGTGTATCGACTGGATCGCCTTGAACAGGCAAAAGCCGATGCGGAATCGCGCGGACGACCGATTTCCATCATTTACACTCAAGAGAAGACATCCTGTGGTCTTACTGCCGGCGCAAGCCTCAACGCCGCCGACAAGTTGTCCAAAAGAACGGTTGTTGTTTACGCTGAATGCAACGCGGAGTGGGAAAAACTTCCTCCTGATGTCAAGCAGGCCCTGCGAGCACCTGAATTAGGTCGTTATGTGCCAAAAACCGTCATTATGGACGCAGCCCTGACCAATGTTATTGCATACGTTCCGTATGCACGCGGAGCCGAGCAGGAGAAATTGATCAAGGAAGCTATCAGGAAAATTCCGAAAGCAACACCGAAGTCGGGCCTTGCACGTTTGCCGCCGCCCCGCCCGAGCGCTCCATTGTTCAGCATCCCGCCGGCTGATGACCGTGAGGTCAGAACGTGGCAATCGAGAGCGGGTGCGACGGTTGAGGCGGCACTGGTACATGAACGTAGCGGGAGGGTAGTACTCAAGATGCAGGACGGGAACATGACTGATATATTGGTCGTAAACCTGACGAAAGAAAACCGGGACTACCTTCAAAAGATCAGGGATGAATCATCCGATGAAGAGCAGGAGACAGAGCAGTAAACTGCACGACTCAACACTGATGTTGGAGGAAATACCAAATGAAAGCGTATAAGCTGGTAACTGTTCTTCTAAGACTGATGGGGCTCTACATTTTCATGCAGTTCCTGATAGCGTTGCCTTCTTCGCTGGGTGGAATGATTGCGGTCAACTTTGTACCTGTCAGCGAAACGGGAAATTCAGCTCCACATTTTCTTACCTTGCTTCGGTTTTTGTATTGGATGTCATTCATCCGTCTGGTGGTATCGGTAGGTCTTTTCTTTTACGCCCCAAAACTGTCGCATTTTATAGTGCGGAATCAAGATGACTTTGTCATCCTTCCGGAAAGAGCTGCTGATGGCGTCCAAACATGGGTTTACAGGCTCTTCGGAGTCTATGCAATCATTACATGGGGACCGGAGATTGTGCAAACTCTTTGTCAAACCATAATCTATGGAACCTGGCAACCGGATGTAGTTCCGTTTCTAAAAAGATTTTATGAAAATTGGTCAGAGTTAATCGGTCCCGCAGTTGGTGTCGTTCTTGGACTGCTGCTCATTTTCAAGGCAGGAGGTTTGGTGCGACTTATACAACTCTCGCGCCCCATGTCCCGCCAAAGAACTGAACTCGAAACCATGAAGGAAGAACACGAACGTTAAATTCATTACAAGGAAGAAGGCAATTGTTTTAGTTCATTGCATTCTTCTGGTATGCATCATAGTCCATGTCGGCTGACATTCGGGTATACATCAATGAGAAACAAGGCTCTAATCTTGATATTCCTTGCGGGTTGTTTTGGTTTTCTTGGACTTTTTATACGACCGCACCTTATGGACGATCCCACTTATTTAGCCGGAGATGCTTCCAGTTTTCTGATTCTGACTTCCCTGATATGGCACTCATTTGGTGAACCGATGGAGTCGAAGCGGAAATTCCATCCCCAGGCGCCCACGAAGTTGGCATCCTTGATTATCCAGGTGTGTTCATGCCAGCCGTCTTTTTCCGGAATTGTAAACCATCCTTCTGCTCCCCGATAACCTGACAGTGATTCGTACGTTAAATTCATGCCTGCACTCTTGTCAGCCGATTCACGTTTTGCCACCACAGTTATTTCCAGTTTGTTCTGTCCGAATCCCACAAAGGTCGGGTCTGCCCGGAAGTATACATAATGACCTTCACTGCCATGCGAGAAATCTGTCCTTCGCCAGCTTTTTTCAAGATCATTCACAACAGCTGTGGTTTGAGGATTGATCTGCTTCAGTCCGAAATCCTGATTTATTCCACCCAAAATACATCTTGCAGAGTCCTCCTTGCTGTAATCAGTACCCCAGGGGAAGGGCTGATTTATACGTGACTTTGCCTTTCTGATTAAGTCGGCAGGGATTCCTGCTGCTATAACCGGCTCTTGTGTAAGCCTGATCGATTCACCCTGCTTTACAGTTGTCGTTTTGCCAGTGAGATCAATTAACGAAATTTCGCTGTTGAATTTGACATTTGTTGTTTTATTAGGCGGCATCCAGGCAACAAGGACATGTTTGCCGGAGTTTTCAAACATAAACCCATAACCGTCTTCGTTAATTTGCAGCCATCCACCGTATTTCGGCGAGTCGCCCAGGTTGCGCGACAAAACTCCCAACGCTGTATAAGCAGGTCTTGTACTCCAGTCCGGTCTGATGAGTCCGTGATCTGTACCGTGCCCATAAGCCGGTCCGCGTGCCTCGAACCAGAAAACACGTTCAAATCCCTGAACAATTGCCAGTGTATAAATTTTCGCCAGAACTTCAGCCTGGGTTTTGTCAGCCCGTTCATTTGGGGTTGTCGAAGTCTGGTAGCCGATTTCTGTTATCCATAGAGGGATGTTTTCGCGCTGGTTATTTGCATTTAACATGCGTCTGAGGCTGTCAGCCAGACTCAGAAAAGCCGTCTCACCACCTGAAAGCAGTGCACCTGCATTTTCATACGGGTGAACACAGACAAAGTCAAAGTGATTTGCTGCACCGGCTTTAATTGTAGCATCTAAAAACCCGACATCAAAATTCGCCACACTTATTCCAACCTGAATCTCCGGATTTGTCTTTTTTATCTCCTCGTATGCAGCAACGGTTAAATCGGCGTACTCTTCAGGTTTGTTAATACCCTGATAAAAACTTCCGTTAAATTCATTCCAGACTTCCCAATGGCGTATATCGTTGCTGTATCTTGCAGTTGCCATGCGTACATAATCACGCCAGTATTGAATATCCTTTACCGGACCGCGACGTGTTCCGCCATCTGCTGATGCCCACGGTGCGAAGTATGCAAAAAATCCGGTCAGCTGTATATTGTTTTTTCTTGCGTTTTCAACCATTTTGTCGGCATATTCCCAATTCCAGGTTCCGATGGAGGGTTGAATGGAATGCCATTCAGGAAACAGCCGCAACCAGCGCACACCGGCTTCCTTCAGCATCGGATTGAAACGCGGGAATTCGCCCGCCCATTCAGCACCGGAGGCAATTGCCCATGGTCCTGTATTATTTAATGGAGGCTCACTTGTTTTTACCGAAACATCAGCAGGAGTTGATTTAATGATAGCACCTGATTTGGTTGAAGGTTTCACCCATATCTGGATTTGATTGTTGAAAAAAGTTTCCGTCCTGTCTCCCCAGGCAGGATCTCCCGCAAGGCGGAGCTTCATCCAGCGGTTTGGACCGTATTCTTTTGCGGGGTCAGCTTTCTCCCTGCTGAAAAACCGTATATAAAGTTCACTCGCATGAAGATCCTCAATCTTGATTTGATCCGGATTAAGGAGCGGTTCAACAATACCGCTGGAATCAATTTCACGCAATACAGTCCAGCTCCTCCCATCCGTACTGTATTCCGCACCACCTACCGTACCGTTGCCGACACCCCATTCGCTCCATCCTGTGAAAATCCTGAATGCTCCTATTGGTTTGTCAAAACGGATCTTGTAAACGAGTCTGCCGCTTGTATTTCCGTCAACAGCAGTAGCAAGCGGACAACCCGATCCTTCCTTGCCGGGGTCACTTATCGTCAACCCCTTTGTTTCGTAATATTCGCCTGCTGTTCCGTACGGAAGCCACACGTGCGTTTCCCCTGTAGCGGCATCATATTTTTGTCTGGCACCGTATGCGTAATTCGCCTTCTCAACATCCTCCCATTTTCGTTGGATTGTCTGTTGTAACTTTATTTCTACGGTAGCGCTTTTTACTGTAAAGCAGAAGAAAAGCACAAAAAACAGAAACATCATTCTGAATGCAGTCGTAATTCCGGTCATATTATCCCCCACATTGTATCTTGTTAAAAGCGGCATAAGAAATTCAGCGTTCACCACCGCCAACATGCAATCAGTCTACCATTCAATTACATATTATCGCAACAGGCTTTTTAAAAACAGCATGACTCAACAATGTTTTACCTCGGCGCATTGTTTTGGCACTCATCAATCTTGAATCTTCCTGGGGCGCAAAAGACAAGCAAGGTAGGGCGACGTTCTCCCGGCTTCGAATCCTGCGTCCGTCTTCGAACCCTACGCCGGGGCAAGCCGAGTGCGCCGCGATTCGATTCTTTTTGTTTCTTGGTTTAAATTCGAAGCTGTGTTACTGTGTGGATTAGCTGCCGGGGAGGATGTCGTTACTTTGAGGTCAGCAGAGGTATACGGATCATGTCGATTACGAACTCATTGATAATGCCATGCCGATAAGGTTCGGCATAAGAGACTAGAGGAAAATATGATTAAACTACTTGTTCTGTTTGCAAGCTACATCTTTTTGCTTGATATTTCCTTCGCGGAAGAAGTTGTCTACCGGGGCGTGTGGGCTGATTGCAACTATTCAACGATGTTGATGTTTGATGAGTTGTCCGGACGCCTGATGGATATTGTTATACCTGAAAGACATGAAGAGCCTTTTCAATTACGCAAAAAAGGTGTTACGTTCCATATCACTGGATTTGAGAGTCGGATTCTTATCAAACGCCCGCCCAAATTGACCGAATGTGGAACAACCAACGTTATCAATTTTAAAATCCTTGGAATAGAGTCCGTGAGACCCAAGTTTATTGCAGACTACAGCGTATCGATGCGGAAAAACGAATTCACAGGGGGCAGTTGCTTCATCTGGGATGTCGATGAGGCGAAAAACATGCCTGAAGAACTGCAAAAACAGGAAGAACTGCTGATTTATTCACGCGGGCAGAAGGAGGCGACCAGGTTTGACGGTAAGCCAATTCCCGCCGGCAACAGGATTCTGCTCGACAAAAAACTGCACAGAAGCCTTGTGGCGAGGATGCTGGCTTCCAACCCGGAACCATTCCATGCACCGAAATACATCAACGAAGGCAACAAGAACTACAGGAAAACGCCGTTGGAGCTTGTCCGCCACAGTGACGGGCGGCTTGAAACTTTCGGCACCGACTACGCCTTCGAGATACTGCTCAATCGTGCCACCGGTCACCTGGCGGTGTACATACGCTACCGAAACAAGGAAGAACACAAGGATATAGACGTATCCGATATCCGTCCGATGATCGACCATGATCGTCTCTCTGCCGCTCCATGGGATTACTGGAATGACCTGTCGATCCCGCGTGACAGGAAGATATCACCAGCGAAAATGCCGGTCCCCGCCCTGGAGGTTCCCGGAGGCATCAGCGAGGACACAGTGTTCACCATTCGTGTAAACCAGGTCTTTGGCACGGTGCGTCCCATCTGGGAGCTGGCGATCTGGGAGGAGCTTGGGCGGCGCATCAGGCAAGAGCACCGGGCATATATCCTCTACTTCAACGATGAGGACATGCAGGGGCTGGAGCGCCCGGAAATCTCGCAAAGCTATCTCGTTATGACCGACGAGCTGTACGAGGTGATGGAAACCCTCCGCCGGGAGGCGGAGACCCGGCAAGCCGGGTCAGTGAACAGTGGGCAGTGAACAGTGGACAGTTTTCTTGGGAGGCGCAGAATCGTTCTCGTACCCGTACCCGTACTCGTACACGATTTCTCCGCTCAGGATTTGGTTCCGTCTGTCCTGTTCGTCCCATCCGTCCCATTGAGGCTGCCCGGCATCCACGCATCAGCAACGGCGGTTTGCGGAGAAACGCGCCCTACCTGCTCTGCAACCACGGCTCATGAGGACATTCGCCCTCCAGCCTGGCTATGCGCATCCTTACGTAATGGAGGGTGAGCGTCCCCGCGAACCGCAGACTGTAGCACGGACATTTTTGTCTGTGCTCGCTTGCTCTGTGGATTATGGTTGCCAGGGACTTCATACGGCGGTTTGCAACCACGGCTCATGAGGACATTCGCCCTCCAATCTCCGTGGCTGCGCTGCTGTTCCACATCATCAATCAAATTTCATGGAGGTTGTGTTCTTAATAAATTGCTGAACGTGCCGTGGGGTGTTATAATGCGGGATGTATAAGAAACTTTACATCTGTATATGATTCAAGGGGGCGAAAATGAGAGGGTTCTATCGATTAGCGGCAGTAGTGCCAGTCTTGAAAGTGGGGGATCCGCCCTTTAATGCGGACAAAATTATGGACTCCTATTCGGAGGCCGTTGCAAATGGCGCATCAATTGTTGTTTTCCCCGAGCTTTCTATTACCGGTTATTCGTGCGGAGACATGTTCGGGCAGTCCACCCTGATTGATTCTGCAATGAACGCACTTTCCCGTGTTGTAGCTGCTACCAGAAACAGTAAAGCCGTTCTCATTGTCGGCTTGCCGCTACGCCTGGGTTCCCGTCTTTTTAATGCAGCTGCCGTCATTTCCGGTGGCAAGATAGCAGGATTGCCATTTAAAGAGTATCTCCCCAATTACCTTGAATTCCAGGAAAAACGCTATTTCAGCTCTGCCCGGGATTTCGATGATGAGTGTGTGAAAATTCTCGGTTATGAGGTCCCCGCCGGCTCAGGGCTTGTTTTCAATGCCGGAGAAACATTTCGCTTTGGAGTTGAGATTTCAGAAGATCTGCTCGGGGTAATACCTCCGTCTTCCAATCTTGCGCTTGGCGGGGCGCAAGCCGTCTTTAACTTGTCGGCGTTCACAGAGCAGGCTGGGAAAGCTGCTGAATACCGCTCGATGATTCTGAATCAGAGTGCCCGGATACAGGGAGCGTACATATTTGCCGGTGCAGGTGTGCATGAATCAACTGCAGATGTTGTTTTCGCAGGCCGTGCCATAATCGCCGACAACGGAAAACTCCTTGCCGAAAATGAAGGGTTCAGCAGGAAGTCGTCGATTATCTATGCTGATTTCAAGCCTGACTGGTGCGACAGGCAGCGCGCCTTCAGGAGCAATTTCAACGATGATGCCCCAATCGACTTAATCAGCCACGTTGAAATAAGTCCCTTGAAAGAATCTCCTGATTTAGGGCATGCACGGATTTTGTCCAAACCTTTCGTTCCTGAAAATAAGGTGGAAAGGTCAGGACTCTGCCACGAAGTTCTGGAAATCCAAGCTGCCGGACTTGCAAAACGAATTGAGCACACCAGGGCTGAAAAAATGGTTGTCGGCGTTTCAGGCGGGCTTGATTCCACCCTGGCGATGCAGGTGTGTGCCAGAGCATGTGATCTGCTCCATTTGCCCCGCACGTTTATTTGTGCTGTTTCAATGCCCGGCTTCGGAACTTCCGGCAGGACGAAGGAAAATGCTGAAAAACTTGTGCATCTACTGGGTGCTGAATTGCGGACAATACCGATCTTCGAATCTGTTACAAAACATTTCGAGGATATCGGGCATGATCCGGAGCAGAAAAATGTTGTTTTTGAAAATGCCCAGGCGAGGGAGCGGACGCAGATTTTAATGGATTTGGCAAACAGTCTTGGTGGTATTGTTGTCGGTACAGGCGATCTTTCCGAAATTGCGCTCGGATGGAATACTTTTAATGCAGATCACATGTCGATGTACAACGTAAACTGCTCCGTATCCAAGACGCTTGTCAGAGCCATGATAGGCGAATGGGCTGAGGGAGCAGGTCCTGAACTTTCGGCTGTTCTGACCGATATTCTCGATACACCCGTTTCTCCCGAACTCCTGCCGGACGAACAGCATACTGAAAGCATTATCGGCAAATACGATTTGAATGATTTCTTATTGTACTAATTTGTTAAATTTGGAGAGGAACCGCATACTCTCACAGCGTTGGCGGAGGAGGCGTTTCGTAGTGCAGTGAAGCCGGAAGAAATAAAAAAAGCTCTGTCTGTGTTTATCAGGCGTTTCGTAAGTCAACAGTTTAAAAGAAATGCTGCCCCTGATGGTCCGAAAACGGGGGAGATAGGACTTTCGCAGCGTACCGACTGGAAATCTCCTTCCGATATGAGTTCTGCGATTTGGAGCACGTGGATATAATCTGGTTTTTTTTCGATTGATATACAATATTTGCATCAGGTAAAACGTTTATCTGATGTGGTTGAAAACTTTACATGGCTACCTGGAAAAAGCAAATCACGGAGGAAGCGACAGATGAGGTTCTTTTCGATTTTTTCCGTAATCGCGGTGAGGAACGTGCTTTCGAGATTCTCGTTGGACGTCACTCAGCCTCGTTAATGCGCTTTATACGCGGTATGCTCGGGCAAAACTCTGCTTATGCAGATGATGTTTACCAGGAAACATGGATTAAAGTAATCAACAACAGCAATAAATGGAAGGGAGGTAGTTTTAAAGCCTGGTTAACCAGGATCGCGCGCAATACTGTGATAGATGTCTTCAGACGTCAGAACAAAATGCTGAGTCTCGATTCGGAAGATGAGCTGGGTATATCATTTGTGGAGAAAATGCCTGATCTCAGGCAAATCCCCGGCGAGGCAATCATGGGAGAAGAGGCGGTAGCACTTATTGTGGAGGAGGTGATGAAGCTGCCTCCCGGTCAGAAAGAGGTTTTCCTTATGAGAGTGGAGCAGGAATTGAGTTTCAGGGAAATAGCAGAGTTGCTGGAAATTCCCCTCAACACAGCTCTCGGCAGAATGCACTACGCCGTTAATAAACTGCGCGAAGTTATAGCGGACAAGATCAAAATTTAAAACTACTAGATGAGATATCAGGAGGATTTATGGAAAATAAAAATAATTCAACTATGGATGAGTCGGGAAGCGCTGAGACAGCCGTAGTTTGTGAAATGGCAAAAACAGGAATTCGCACACTTGTTTCGGGAGAAGTGTCACCGGAGATTGCTGCCAACATCACTGCTGCCGGTAAAAATTATGCACGCAGAGTCCGTACCAGGCGGCTGATACGGCAGATTGCCGGTCTGGCAACAACTGCTGCCTGTGTCGTTGTTGTTTTTTCAATGAGTGTATATAAATTTCGCTCCAATGCTGCATCTGCAGACTTTGAGACGTGTTGTGCACTTGCGGCTCTTGCCACAGTTGTGACGGATTACGATGATGTTTTAGAGGATGAAATACTTATGTACGGCGATCTGATGTTTGCTTATGACGATCGCACAAGGGACTTCAACTCATTCGCAAATGATCTTCTGCTGATGCAGGAGTCAGCAGTTTTTATCGCTGATTTAGCTGCCTCTGAGGACTACTGATTCTATTCGGGCATATTGCCGGATCAATTTTTTCGGAGATATTGCCACTTTAATGCCGGATTGTGATATAATCAGCGATGCAATGTGTAGCTGTGTTACTTAGATTTAAATACATTCGGAGGTTATAAGCAGTTATGAAGGTGAAAAAGGCAGTTGTTGTTTTAGCAAATGGTTTTGAGGAGATCGAAGCTCTCTCTATTGTAGATGTGCTGCGGAGGGGCGAGGTGGAAGTATCAGTTTTGGCACTCGATACATCACAGACGGAAGTGGTAGGGGCGCATGAAATTCGCGTCATAGCCGATGGGGTGTGGAATGATGACGTGATTAATTCAGCAGATGCAATTGTGCTTCCCGGCGGTTTGGGCTGCATGCAGGCGCTGCGGGCTGACGCAAAGGTGCTGGATGCAATAAGAAAATTTAATGCTGAAGGCAAATATGTGGCGGCGATATGTGCTTCACCGGCAGTTTTGCAGGAAGCAGGCGTGCTGGGCGGGCGAAAGGCCGTGTGTTATCCCGGAATGGAAGATCACATAAAAGACGCAGAATACTGCGAAGAGGCTTCCGTTGTACGTGATGGAAACATCGTTACCGGCAGTGGTCCGGCAACTGCCATGGAGTTTGCCCTGGAGGTTCTCGAAACTCTGCACGGCAAGCAGGTCCGTGACGGTGTAGCCGGGGGATTGTTGTTCAAGGCTTAAATATTCTAATTGCAGGGTATCTGATTTGCCGACGTTTGAGTATAGTGGCTTTAAGATTGATGGTTCTCCGTGCCGCGGTCGCATAGAGGCGGGGACATCAAAGCAGGCTCTGAGAGATTTGGCAGCCGGAAATGTGTTTGTTGAAAAACTCACGCCGATGCGATCCGATGTAAGACTGGATGTGCACCGCAGATCAACTCTTTACCGTGAACTTGGTGCGC
>JAAZFF010000310.1 GCA_012511845.1 Lentisphaerota bacterium | reverse complement strand
GTGGTGGGAGAGTTGCCACATTGTATAAAGTGTTGCCAACAGACAAGATGCCGGCAGAAACCAGTGCATGTACATGCTGATCATTCCGGCATAATAGCGAAGAATCAAACCGATAGCCAAATCTGCCTCAAGAAATTTGGAAAGATTGCCGAAGAGATCGAAAATGATAAATATTGCATTGAAAGAAATAAGGCAAAACATCAAAGGCTTGAAAAAAGCCTTCAGAAGATATAGCGTTATAATCCTCATTTTTCGATCTCTTCGGTTAGTGTTGCTTTCCTTTTAAACTTACAGTCCCATCTCGATGAGGTTCTTTCTGCTGATAGAGTAGCTCAAGAACGGGTCGTCCGTCAGAGGGCAGGCATCCTGCTCGATTATAAAGTCTCTTGTACCTGCAGCTTTACAGGCTTTAATGACATCCTGCCAATCAATGCTGCCTTCACCGATAGCCCTGAATACGGGCTTGTCTGCCACAATTCCCAAGTCTTTCAGATGTACCTGGTCAAGGCGTCCCTTGAGTTTTTTTGCCCATAATGCAGGATTATAGCCTGCGCGGGCTATCCAGCCAAAATCGAGCTCAGCCTGCAATATCTCAGTGTTTTCGAAGAGTAGATCCAGTATCGTTTTACCGCCCCTGCCTTTCTTGATTCCGATTTTCTCAAGTTCGAATGCATGGTTGTGGTATTGAACTACGAGTCCTTCTTTTGCGAAACGTTTCGCATAACCTTCCATTTCTCTAAATAGTTTTTTCCAGTCAGTCAGAGTTTTATAGTCGTCCGCTTTTACCCAGGGAATTGCGACATATTTGACGCCATAAGCGTGGCAGTCTTCAATGACCTTCTTTTCATTTTCTCTAAAAATGGGAATCCCTACATGAGCGCCGATCGGTTCAACGCCAGCGCCATCACAAATTTTCTTAAGCTCCGCAGCTTCAATAGGACCGAATGCAGAAATCTGCACGTAATCGTACCCTATTTTTTTTACGCGTTTGAGCGTGCTTTCCATTGCTGCAGGTTCTTTGATAAAATCCCTGAATCCAAACATTTGTGCTGCTACTCTGTATTTCTTTGCCATTTCAACTCCTTATATTACAGGCATTACACAGGCTGCAATATGCAACCCGATTAACAAGACTGTATTGTGGATTTTTCTTGTATAAAAAGCAAGTTGGAATTCCAACGGGCGGTATCAGTGGCTAGTGGGCAGTGTGCAGTTTTCTCCCGTGCGCAGACTGTGGCACGGACATTCTTGTCTGTGCCCGCATCGTGGTTGCTGGAGGGATCTGGTCCACCCTGTCCATGCTGTCTACTTTGTCCAGTTGCTGCTGCGAGGCACTGGGACCGCGAGGCTCCGTACTCGCATCATGCGTGTCAACGAATTGTCGATAGAATCGATAGAGTCGATGGAATCGAAAGAATCGATTGCGACCCCAGACTTGGGACTCCGGACTTGGGATTTGTCTGATCTGTCTGCCCCCTCTGTTCTGTCTGTCCCCTTGTTGCTCCTCAGAACTTGTATGTCCGTGCTACAGTCTGCGGTTCGCGGGGACGCTCACCCTCCATTACGTAAGGATGCGCATAGCCAAGCTGGAGGGCGAATGTCCTCATGAGCCGTAGTTGCGAGGTAATCTCAATATGGTCAATAGGGTCAGCCGTCTGTCCGAGCAGGCGCTCGG
>JAAZFF010000309.1 GCA_012511845.1 Lentisphaerota bacterium | reverse complement strand
ATGTCCGAAATCCAGTACTTTAGGGGCAACGATCTTTCGGGTACGCTTCAAGGCGCTGGCGGCGTCGGAGGACTCCTCGCCGTCTCAATCGGCGGCCAGTTCTACCTCCCGTGCCTGGATGCCAATGGAAATGTAACGGCATACATAGATGAGTCTGGAACAGTAGTTGCCTCCTACGAGTACGACGCCTTCGGCGATACCATCGCTCAAACAGGTTCTCATGCTGATGCTTTCCGCTTCCGTTTCAGCACCAAGTACCATGATCCTGAAACCGGGCTTTACTACTACGGCCGTCGCTTCTATGACCCGCCCCGTGGCCGCTGGCTCAACCGCGACCCGATCGAGGAAGACGTCATGCGTCATATACGATTACAGTAAATTGTTCAAATTCGTCAAGTGCAGAGGTTCGTTATGACTCGTACAACCGTTAACACCAGAGTTTTCCTAGTCATCGTATCCATACTGTTTTGTTTTGTATTTTCTTGTCGAAATCAACCCGAAACGGCATCTTTTGACACTGCGAAACTCATGATTCTGGATAATAATTGCTCATCACTGGCAATGGCTATATCCACGAATCACCCGTTGATCGCCCAAGTGGATCCATGGGATAGGTCAACATTACTCCACATAGCATGTGCCTCATCTCCAGATGTTGAAATTGTGGGTATACTTCTTAAGGCTGGCGCTGATCCAAATGCGCTAGACGATGTGGGAAGATCTTCATTGCATAATGCTTATATCTTCAGCGTTTCAGATAAACTAACTATCCCAGTAGTTGACTTGCTGTTGAGTCATGGTGCAAAGCGTGAAATCAAGGACAATTACGGCAAAACACCATATGACTATCGGAAATAATAGAGTATTGACTCCAAGTGCTGATTGGTGAGTATCGTAAGCGAAAATGTATCAAACCGGCGAATATGTAGTGCCGTAAAAGTTAAATACTTGATTTACAGCAAGTTACAACTACAAATGCGAAAGTAATGAGTTGTAGATTTAATATCTAACGTAACCAGACCAGACCATACTGGCGCGGATTTTTATCCTGAACAATTCCATCAAACAACCGTATGCCATGGCGTTGAGCCTTTCGGCTAGGATCCACATCATTCACTGCCAGCGAGAATCCGAAAGCTTCACCCGCTTTCATTGGAGTGCTCACACCAAGCTGTGTCCACGGAAAGAATATATTGTATGATGTAACGTTTTTTTCTCTGGCAACTTGAACCTTAACCTCCGGTCTTGCTGTTCCGGCAGGAAGCACATTATCATAACTAGTTTGAAGATAAGCTATCCCTTCCTTGCTTTCAGCAATGGAGGAACTTGCTACGGCAAATTCGAAAACACGATGACCGCCAAGTGTATGGCTCGTGTCGGCACCTGCAAAGCCGGCTTCCCATGGAGATAAAGCATCCATATCGAATCCAATTTGAAGTGAATCATGCTTCCACAGCTCATCCGGACTTTCAGGGGCATGAAGTTGATGATGTTCATCATCAATTACTCTTACTTCCAGATGAAGCCCATCAGAAGAATGCGCTATACGCAACGAACCGCGGCAGTCATCAAAGCCCGGCGCATTATCAAGTTTTCCGAATGGTGCCCAATCTGTGAAATCAGCCCACTTACCTGATTTTCCTGCTGGTACCGCTTCCAGCGCCGTCCACTCAACAGACTGTTCTACCGGCTTTTCATCCGTCCCCTGACGGCAGAATATAGAACTGCTTTTTCTACCGGGAACGGCATCATTCAAAACGAAATGAACAATACGGCGACCATTTGGTGGAAGAATTATTTGAACTTTCTTATCCGGTTTTTCAGCAAGCCAAACCGTATCGGTTACTGTTACATCAGGTGTATTTGATTGCAGCGTGGCAGTAATCTGTGGTTTTGACTCTCCAGCCCGCCATTCAAATTTAAGGGATTCTGTATGAATGGGAGCGAGTAGTTTAAAAGGACGTATCTGCCAGTCAGTTCCGCGTCTTGAAAATACGGCATAGTCACCGCTGCGCAATGAGGCAGGAGATGACTCCATTGCTTTTACAGGCCAGAAAGCATCAGGATCAGAAATCTTGCCAGGATCAGACCCCTCAATCTTGTCAAGCTCATGAAGTCCTGTTAAACCATCAGCAATAGCTTCCAAAAAAATCGGATCAGGTGTAATTGCAAGCTCTTTTTCTACAGAAACGGAGCGTCCCATCATATCGATGACTTGCGTCAGTTTAAATGGAAGACATATGTTTTCGGTTCCTTCAGTGGACCAAAGCCCCATCTGGAGTTTGTTATCGCGGTGTCCGATAACCAGGTGGACAGTCGGAGAAAGCTTGTAATGTCCAATTGGAGTTGATGCAGCAAACCATTTCGAAACTGTTGTGAATGTTACATATCCGGGCTGTGGGCGTCCCTCCTCGTCTATGAGGGAAAATGCAGCCTCTCCTGTGTTTTTTGTACGATAATCTAAAACAAAGTATATCATCGCTCCTATACCCTGACTCCAGCCTAACGCAAGAGAACGTGCTACATACTGCGCCTGCGTCCAGCGCTCTACATGGGGTTGCCATGTACCGGGAGCTGCCGTCCATCCGAATTCTGTAAGGTAAACAGGTTTATCACCATGTCCTTTTGCCTCAAGCCAGTCGTTTAAAGCGATTATATTATCGAGAAAATCCTCCTCCGGCATAGTGCCGCCAACGTATGCGTGCATATCTATAAAATCAAGTACATCAAGGATGCCCGCTTTCGCCAATTTCTCCAAATCCCCGATCCGTATTGAATATAAACCGGGTCCACCCACAAGAAAATCCGGGCTAACCGATTTCAATCCGTCACGTACAGCCCGGGCGTAGTCTACAAGTTCCTCATGCGTCCCCTTCCAGTGTGCAAGAGGTTCGTTATACATTGAAAAGGCACGGGGAAGAGGTGCGTATGAGCGTGCGTGCGCCGCTACACTATTTACAACATCGCCCCAATTTTCAGCAGGATAGAAAGGATTGCCAAAACTCGGCATTTTCACGTTTTCAGGCATACGCATTGTCCACATAGGCATGCCGAAAGAATGAACACCGACGTAAGCAAGTCCGTCTTTGTCATTGTAAGGAGCAACTGCATTATCTGCTGAGACTGTTTCGGCTGCCTCTTCCGGTGTTATATCACGGAATGACATCATGCGCCTGTTCCAATATGCTCCGGCAAGTCTGATCAGATCCGTATCACCATGTACATTCCATAGACCAAACACTGATCCTTTCCGCTGCTCCTCCGGTATGGATTTTCCTAGAACGGCTGCTGTTATCGTATGAATTATGGGAACGCCCTGCAAAGGGATCGCCTTTACCTGTACATCGTACCACCCCGGCTGTTCAAATTTTACACGCCAGATTCCATCAACACCGACTGCCAGCGGTTGAAAGGTGAAAGCTTCATCCGGACGATGACGTACAGCAGCTTCAACATTCTTCAGGACTTCAGGCGTATTGCTTGAAAATCCCAACACGGAAGAAGTATCAGTAAAAACAATACCGCTCCCCTTCTGCCAAGCAACCGGTGTCAGGTCAATACGTTTAAAATCTGCCTGTATAACGATTGGCTCTACTTTTACAAGAAGAACAGTATCGACACGAACTGCTGTCTTCGTAGTACGTACGTGAAGTTGTGCCTTTCGTGTTTTATCCATGATTTCAACAGTCCCCACCTGAACCCAGTTTATGTAAGATTTGCCATTGGAAACATGACGAAGCGGCAAATCATCATCGAGTGTGAATGCCAGGTCGCAACTTCCGCTTGCCATCACCATCACACGGGCATATACATCATACAGTCCAGGTTTGAGCGGAGAATCGGTGAGATCCCAACTCAATCGGTGCCAAGGATGATCAATGTCAGCCCCGCGAATTGCTATTCGTGTTCCGTCCGGGGCAGGGTGTGCACCCCACCACTTGTCGTCGGGCACCTGACCTGTACGAAAGCGTGTGCGTAATTTATGTGACAGAACAGGCCATGCGTCATCATTGCCCTCCGGCTCGCCCTCAAGATACAAGAATTCGTCTTCTTGCTCTGGAAGTTTTATATTCTCCGGCAAACTTGATGTATGGACGAGCACGGGCGACTCTTCTGCCATGAGCGGCACGGCAAAAAGAGTCACCAGAATGCATATCACTGCATTAAGACATCTGATTCGAACTTTCATTATGGTGCAGTGCGTACGGCGCGCCAGCCCCATAGCATGCTTCGCGCTCCTCCGTGACCGATGCCTGAGCGGTCTGCCAGACGGGCTTTGGGGTATTGAGAGTTGAAATCTCCTCCCCTTCTGGCAATACCGGCTGTTGAACCATACCCCACAGGAGGCCAGTCGGACGGAACGCCCACTGCTCCGCCGCTTCCGTGCGTGCCCTGGAAAATCAATCCTCTTGCATCTTTAGGGGAGACCACCTGTTCATTGACGGTACAACCAAGCTGCATGATTCCCCAATAGGAAGCTCCTGACTGGCGACGTGATGAAGTTGCAGTAGCAAAAATTCCGGCACGCGGCATTTGACTGGTGCCGGCTGAAGGTAGACTTATCGCACAATTGGCACTGTAGTCAGGACTCCAGCCGGCTGTAGCCCGACCAGAACCTGTCGCAGTTTCAAGACCTGTACTTTCCCGGTTTCCTGAATGGTACATAACTGCGTATTCAGTGTCGCCCCATGCAAATTCTTCATTGACAGGGTCGAGAGGTCCACGGCATGCTTTTTCGTACTCCAGCTCCGTCATCGGACGCAGACCTGCCCATTCAGAATATCTGATGGCATCGTCCCATCCTATCCAGTTGCACAACAAATACGGCGTAGGTGTATAGTAAACTCGAGGCATCGGATCTGCCGTCTCATCGGCAACGTGAATATTATTCCAATTTTGAGGACTTGTCATTGAGTCATTCCAAAACATGTAGCGTCCCTCTGTAACTGCAGAACAGAGCTGAGCCTGACGGGAACGCGTTTGCATATTGAGGAAATCCACATATTGTCCCTGAGTAACCATGTACTTCATGCAGTAGAAACCCTTATATCCCTTCGGGAACTCTGAAGGTATATCGTATGATGCCGGCGGTGTATCTGAACCATAGCTGAGGTTAAGGGCATCTTCTGATGTAATCCGGACAGGCAGCTCAGGATCAGCCGCATCGCAAAAGCTGTCGCTGATAACCCCGTTTGTGTTGCCTGCCCAGAAAGCACCTTGAGCTACATGCACCATCTCTATAGCGTGGACTGAAATCTCGACATCTGCCCCGCTGTTCAAGTTGATACCCTGTGCGCCATAGTCCCATTTAAGCTGTGTGTCGGCATAAATTACGCCACCTTCCCTTTGCGTTGCGCTGTATATAAATGCACCTATCCCCCGTTCGGTTCCGTTTACATCAGTGGTTCCGATATCAACAACACCTCCTGTTGCTTTATTATCACCAGGTGCAGTCGATATCCATGCGTGGTTCCAGGCATCAGATTCTGACAACCTGAACTTTATGAAGACCCAGGCAGCATCCCATGATTCGACACCATCCCAGATGCCTCGCCATGAGTTGTCCCACTGGAGGTTGAATATTACGTCCATTGTTTTGGCGTAGGCGTCGTTATTTGTTATTCGCACATTACCGGTCTGCAGATTATTCGCATTCGCCGTGGTTATAAAAAGCAGCAAAAGCGGTAAAAGCAGGCCACATTTCAAGAAGGATAGAAAATTAGTTGTTTTCACAATTTTACTCCTTATTTTATCTTATGAGTTTATTTTCGAGATATTAATACAATCAGCGCAGTATAAATATCGTAGCTGACGGAGGTATAGCCGCTATAGTTGAAGCGCTTGCATAGCCTCCGTAAAAACCACCGCCGTAACGTGGATTAGGCGTTATACCCGGTGTTGAAAAAGATGCGGTATCAGACCACGCTTCGCCTTCAGAATTAATGGCGTGGAAGCGAAAATAATAAGTCTGACTGGATAAAAGGCTGAATTCAGTGTGTTCGAACTCACCTTCTTCGGAAACTTCAAAATTTTTGAAGCACCAGAGGTCATGGGCATCAGTTCCCCAATACACTGTAACAGACGCCGGCGCACCAGCCGTTAATTCACCGTTCAGGACGGCTTTTTTGCAGTTACTGAAGTAGCTGCACCGATTGTAACAGACGGAGCGGCTGCCGGTGCGGTGTGACCGACTATTATGAGAAGAGTCGCCATTGCAGTAGTTACTATCTTTCTTTTCATGTTTCTCCTTTGGTTCTTTTGTGACATTACCCTGTTGGATATAGTTTATAATCAGAGGCATCAGCCATCGGATGCCCTGGCAGTTGATTGACGGACAATTATTGATGTAGGAAGCAAAACTGAACGTGGATGAGGTTTCCTTTTCGCATCTGATAATGAATCTAATTCCTTGGCTTCGTTTACTTCTTCCTGACGTTCCAGTATTTCACGTACAAGCAATTCGGCTGCTTCTTTACCTAACTCGACTGGATTTTGTTTTACCGTTGTCAAAGACGGTCTTACCTGAGATGCAATCGGCAGATCACAGAATCCTGTTATAGAAAGCTCATGGGGTACGTGTAATTTCAGGTCATTCGCTGCAGCCAGAACAGCCATTGCAACTAAATCATTAAAACAGATTATAGCAGAGGGACGTGAAGATTCTGATAGCCAGCGTACAGCCTGCCTATAGGAGGCTTCAAAATTTGCATGGCTGTCAGCAACCCATTGCGGATTAATCTGTACATCCTTTTCCCCCATAACACGATAAAACTCTTCCAATCTGATATGCCCGCTGCTGGCACTTGAAAAGTGTAGATTTGCAATTTTCCTGTGCCCAAGTTCTATAATATGCTCCGTCAACGCCCTTGCTCCAATAGAGTCATCTGTTCCCACGAAATCGAACTCCATGTTGGGCCAACGTTGATCGACCACTATAACGGGTCTTTTAAAATTGCGCAGTTCTTCAAGGTAGTCGAGAGGTGGAATAAGTTCCGGCGGGAACATAATGAGTCCATCCACACGACGCTCGCCCATGCTCCGAAGGATATGCCGACCATCGCGTACGTTGGAATCCCAGTTGAAAACAAGAGCTTCGAGGTTATACCGTTCAAGAGTTTCAAGTATCCCGTGCATTACGATAGATCCCCAGGGATCGTCAATCGAGTTGCATGCAACGGCAACAGTTTTAGACTGCCCGCTCTGAATACTGCGAACGAGCGCATTTGGTACATAGTTAAATTGCCGGGCTACTTCAAGAATACGCGATCTTGTTTTGGAACTGACACCTGCACTATTCGATAGAGTCTTTGAGACAGTACCAGGCGACACTTGACAAATCTCGGCAATCTTTTTCATCGAAATCATATTAATCTCTTCCTTAATAAGAATTCCCTGTTCTTGCCCTGTATTTTAAGCTTAAAAAGATATTTACGCAAGTACTTTTTAGTAATTTTTTAAGCACTTGTAATTCAATAACTTATAATTACGAAAGTACTTTCGTAATTATAAGTATATCGAAAGAATTGAAATGAAAAGAGCGAGCAGTGGACAGTGGATAGTTTTCTTGCAGGCGCATAATAGTTCTCGTACTCGTTCGCGTACTCATACACGATTTAACCTTCGTATACACGTTCTCGTGTACGGAAAACGTGTATCGCTGCGCTGTGAACATGTACGAGGAGTCCGACTCGTCAGACCCAATTGAGGTTGCCTTGCAACCACGGCTCATGAGGACATTCGCCCTCCAGCTTGGCTATGCGCATCCTTACGTAATGGAGGGTGAGCGTCCCCGCGAACCGCAAACTGTAGCACGGACATTCCTGTCTGTCCCGCTTGCTGAGCAAGGTAGGGCTGGTTTCTCCCGGCTTCGAATCTTACGCGGGGGCACGCCGAGCGCACCGCAAAACAGCGGACAGCTTGGAAAGCCGTCCCTACCCTGCTCAGTAACCACAGATCGATGGAATCGAAAGATTCGATTTTGACCTCGGACTCGGGACTCGGGATTTGACCTTATTGACAGCATTGACCTTATTGAGGTTGCCTCGCAACCACGGCTCATGAGGACATTCGCCCTCCAATCTCTGCGTTCTCTGCGGCTCTGCGTGAGATATCTTTACGGCTGTTCCGGCTTGCCGGGCTCCGCCCTACCTTGCTCTAAAAATGAGACTTGGGCTCCATGCCGATAGCATAGACGTGAAAACCGATTTCGAACAATTTCTGATGATCAAGAAAATTTCTGCCATCAAACAGAAACGCGGGCTTTCTCATCCGTTCGTAAATTTTCTTCCAATCAATATCTTTATAATCTTTCCAGTCTGTTATTATCGCTACAGCATCAGCACCCTCAACAGCTTTATAAGGATCAGATTCGTAAGAAACACGCTCTTCAAGTCCTGCAAGGTCATTTCTGGCGTTTTCAATAGCATACGGATCGCTTACCACAATCTGCGCATGTTCCTCCGCAAGAAGCTTTGTAACAGTAATGGCAGGAGATTCACGAGTATCAGAAGTGTCGGCTTTAAAGGCAAACCCCAAAATCGATATACGTTTGTCAGCCACAGTATTAAACATGGCTTTCAGCATCGTCTTTACAAAGCGCACCATCTGATGCTGATTCATATCGATAACTGAACGCCAATAATCTGCTGCTGCGTACAAGCCCTCACTTTCGCACATGTAAACCAGATTCAAGATATCTTTTTTGAAGCATGAACCACCAAACCCAACCCCGGCTTTTAAAAATTTTGAACCAATTCTGCTGTCCATCCCGATTGCCTGTGAAACTTCCACGACATTAGCCCCTGTTTTTTCACATAATTCTGTCAGAGCGTTGATAGATGAAATACGCTGTGCCAGAAAAGCATTTGCAGCGATTTTAGACAATTCAGACGACCACACATTTGTTGTCAGGATTTTCTCCTGCGGAACCCACGCAGCATATATTTCTACAAGAGCGTCACGGGCAGCCAACCCTGCCGGCGTTTCGGCTGAGCCAACCAGAACACGATCAGGATATTGCAGATCACGTATGGCTGTTCCTTCAGCGAGAAATTCCGGATTGGATAAAACCTCAAAATTCACCCCGTTCTTTCCGTCTGAAAGCACGCGCTTCATGGCAGATGCTGTCTTTACCGGTAAAGTTGATTTCTCGACAACAATTTTATCACTTTTAGAGCATTGTTTTATCTGTCGTGCTGTTTTCTCCCAATACTGCAAATCAGCGGCACAACCTGCCCCCTCGCCGAAAGTTTTTGTAGGAGTATTTACAGCTACAAAAATAATGTCTGATTCTTCTATTCCCCGTTCAACTTCGGTTGAGAAAAATAAATTGCGTCCAAGTGTTTCGCGCACTACTTCTTCCAGCCCCGGTTCGTAAATCGGCAATTTATCAGACTGCCACGCCTTGATGCGTTCTTCGTTTATATCAACAACAGTAACTTTGCGATCAGGACACATTTTGGCTATCATCGCCATGGTGGGTCCACCAACATATCCGGCACCTATGCAAAGAATATTTTTGTGTTTTTCATTCGACATTTTAGTTCACCTTACACTTCAGTAGTTAAAAAGATCTTTCAATGAGTAATTCGTTCCTGTTGCATTTTTAAGGGCGTCAAGAACAATTTGCTTTGTACGCGATGTGAGGCGTCTTCCTTTCACCGCACGTGAGACCATCTTGTGCGTCATCTGCACTTTTGAAGCAACGATCAGATCATTAGGTTTGAGATTTAGCTCTCTCATTATTTCGCCGATTGGCTGCTCACCTAGATTTCTTTCTATCACCATCGCTCTGATTTCATTACATCTGTTGCAAACCATCGTATGGCAAGTGACGGCCACAAGTCTGTGCTGACCCCCTTGCGCAGCATTCCATATCCGTGACCGCCGCTGGAATATATGTGCATTTCTGCTGGAACACCCATTTTTTTCATGGCAAGAAAATAGGCGATACCTCCATCCACGCAAATTTCATCATCCTGAGTTAAAAACAGAAACACAGGAGGTGATTTTTCTGAGATAGCCAAATCAGGTGCTGTAGTCCAACCATCATTATACAAATATCCAGGATATATAAGAAATGCAAAGTCTGGGCGAGGTTCAATATCATCGACTTCATCAACTTTCTCGTACGGTTTTATATCGCCCAGATTACAAACCGCTGCTGCGAGATGACCTCCGGCAGAAAAGCCCAAAACTCCTATTTGGGAAGGAACGACATTAAATTCACCTGCTCTTGAGCGTATAACACGCATAGCCCTTGCGGCATCAGCTTTTGCCGCATCTCTGCGTTCGGGACATCTATACTTTAGAATAAATGCTGAAATTCCATTTGAGTTCAACCAGCCTGCCACGTCTGTTCCCTCATGATTCCATGCGAGTATATGATAACCGCCTCCGGGACAAATCAACACGGCAGGATGCGGTCCCTTCCCTGACGCCGGATAAAAAGAAATTGTCGGTATCGATACATCGGTAACCCGTTCAATACCGTCACCTGTTTCATCGACAAGATGCTCCCTGTTTTCTGCGTCTTCCGGAATCTGAAACGGAATCTCGATCTCTTCACGCCAAATTTTTATATTTTGTTTTTTCCTAACTTTCATTTGTAATTTCCTTTTTAGAAAACTGTGATTTTCGTATAATCATTTATTTTTACTGTTCTGCCGGCTCATTCAGACGAATCTTGCTGATTTCCTTCCAGGAATAAACGAGATAAGCCGTGGAATCGGGCTTTCCTTTAATTCGCAACGAATTACGCTCTATCTTGAGGATATCATCTGACGTTAAATCATTATGTTCGAGTATTGCAGCCTCTGCATTGCCGTCAATATCAAATATAACAAGCACCCCCACGGTTTTACCTGCAGCCGAAGGAAGAGAATCCATGACAAAAACAGTATCCTTCTGCACTTCTCCGGAGAATTTTTCAACAACACTCTCAGGCATGTATGTTTTTTCTGAAACGTATGAGTCAGAAAACATTATTGGAGCCGATGGCATAGATATGTTTGCAGTAACAGATTTGAAAGGCCAGGGCGATTTATTTGCATAAGGCAAGCCTGCTGTTTCTTCAAAATCCTTGTCCAGAACAGATAGATTTAGTTCTAAATGTTCGTTGGAAATAAAATCGTCAACTTTAATGGCATCTTCCCAAAACAAGTCATGGGATTTTCCAAATGCGAAAATCTCGGGAGAAAAAACAAAAGTTTCCTCTTTATTTACGTCAGCTGGAGAAAACATTATATTTTCGAAATCCCTGTTTGCATATCCGTAATCTTCGGCGTCAAAAGAAGGCAGGAGAAACCAACCTGATACGCAAAATAAAACTGTCAGCACATCAAGATGAAGTGTGTGGAGACGCTTGTACTTGTATTTGAATGGAACTTCTCCACGTTTAATTTTATAACGAAAAGAGCTCATTTGTCGTTTGGAGGCTTTACTACGTAGCAGACCTTATTGATGCCGGCATCTCGCGCCATTGTAACGAGCCTGATT
>JAAZFF010000308.1 GCA_012511845.1 Lentisphaerota bacterium | reverse complement strand
TAATATAGGTCTGGCGTACAGCGATGACGGCATAAACTGGAATCCTGAACCAAAACCCTGGATTGAGTGGAAAGACGATGAAGTCTGGAGAGCATACGATCCTCGATTAACCGTTATGGAAGACAAAGTAATACTGTGTTTTGCCGTAGATACAGCGCATGGCGTACGAGGCGGTATCGCCGTAACAGAAGATTTCGACAAATGGGAAATACGCAGTCTTTCCGTACCCGACAACAGAAACATGGTTGTTTTTCCGGAAAAGATAAATGGGAAATACTGCCGTCTGGAGCGTCCTTTTCCAGTTTATAGTCGTGGGGGCGATCGATTCGACATCTGGTTTTCTGATGCTCATCAGCTTGAATACTGGGGTAATGAACAACTTGTACTTGGTGTAGAAGATGTTCCATATGCAAACGATAAAATTGGTCCGGCAGCTCCGCCTGTACGTACAGAAAAGGGCTGGCTCACAACTTTCCATGCTGTTGACAGAGATGATACACGTGGAAAAAACGGCTGGGAGGATACATGGAAAAAACGCTACCATGCAGGTATAATCTTGCTTGATCTTGAACAGCCGTGGAAAGTAACAGGACTTTGCAAAGATCCGATTTTAACTCCGGAAACCCCCTATGAAACGGAAGACGGATTCAGGACAAATGTTATTTTTCCGGGAGGCATGATTCTGGAAGATTCAGGCGAAGTAAAAATATATTACGGTGCCTCCGATACGGTGGAATGCCTTGCAACAGCACATGTGGACGATCTGCTGGAATTGTGCGTTCCCTGGAGCAAGGCAAGGTAGGGCACTGCACGGCTTGCCGGGTCTTGGGCACGCTTTTTACCAGTCTCGTACTGAAGCGTTCTTCTTCTGCATTTCTTCTAACAGATCGGAAAGGTCAATACCCTCCTCGCCAGACACATCTATAGCGAAACCTGTCAGCGGGATTTCCTCTGCCATTTTCAATGCACCCCTCCATTTGGAGAATATCTGAACAAGTTTTCCCGCATCTCTTATTCGTTTATAAATTGGCCACCAGATCGGATCACTGGAGGAAGGCTGCCCATCTCCGGGGATCCACTGAATGCCCCGCAGTTCGGGTATAGAAAGCAGAATATCAAGATGAGGCAATTGCCCCTTGCCATCAAGATGATAGAAGCCATGTTCCATTTTGCTGCAGCACTCATTCAAGTCGGGTGCAACCCAACGCTCGAAATCAGCAGGACTGATCATATATGAAATGTCGCTTTGAAGCATATACGTGCGCTTCGGACTCCACAGCGGTGACCACGAACTCGTGCCGCGACCTACAGGCAATATCAGGCTGCATTGTTCTTCGAAATATTGTAACCATAATCTAGTAATTGTTGCACAAAGCTCACCGATTCCTTCAGGATCATCTATTGTATCCATCAAAACAGCTTCAGAACCACGTAACGAGGCGACAATATCCATATTACCGCCAATATCCGTAAAACCAACTTGTGCACGTCCGTCGAATTTATCAACAAGAGCTTTTGTCAGATCCTGAACCCTCCTCCACCAGGAGTTTTCCGGATCAAATTCCGGTTGAATCTCGCGTAATGATTTACCCTCCCATTTTCCCGGTGTAAACCATATAGTATTAAAATCTGGAGCACCTTCACCTCCAAGAAATGCTGCCCCTGTTCCTGCACCGAAATTGACCCACGTACGAGGCCAGGAATCTCCCAGACATCTGATATTCGAGACAATATCCCATACTTCTGAGGCTATGTCTTCAACAGGAATATCAAATGGAATTCCACCGTACATCCAACTCCACCAATCAGGCAACTTCCTGTCTCTAGGCACAATCTCTCCACCCATTAACATCGGACGCGACAAGTCATGATTCCACCACGCTGTCCAATCTCGCTCAATGCGAGTCCAATCTTCCTCAGTAAAAAAAGGGGCACACGTGTCATTCATATTCTTTTTCTCCAATTTTCAGACGTTTATTAATAACTCTCACAACCGTAAAAAAGAAATTCGATAGAGTATTTATAAAAGGTAAAATGTATTTTGTTATATCTTCAATATCAGATTCCTGCTCGCAGAGAGATACAATTGAACGCTCTGTCCTGCGACAGACCGACCTGCAGATATGAGCCTGGCAGGAAGCAGTGTGTCCTGATGGGATAATAAAACCGCTTAACGCCCCCGCCTCCTCTTCATAAGCTGCTTTCCACTGCTCTAAATCATGAAGAGTATTATTTATAAAAGCAGTGTATTTGCCGCATTTATTGCTACCTGATAAAACTGCCCCGGTGGCAAAAAGAGTTCGTTGTATGCATTCAAGTTTCTGCAGCAAATCGCTGCAGGATTCAGGAAGGATGGCTGTAAGAAGACCTATGTGGCTGCTCAGCTCATCGACTTCGCCAAGAGAGTGAATTCGCAAAGAGGATTTTGAAACAAGCCCGACCACGGGCAGGCTCGTCATGCCAAAATCTCTTTCGTTCTTTTCCATATCAGCTATAACAGATATATTAACAGTGATGAAATGATTCCTGCTACAAGACAGTAGATTCCGAAAACCCACAGTTTGCCGCTATTCAAAATCTTTATCAAAGCGCTTATTGATATACATCCTGTTAATGCCGCAACAATAGCACCCGTAAAGCAGGCGGGCATAGAAACATCTCCGGGACCGCCTTTTAACAAATCCAGAATAATGGCACCGAACATTACGGGCAGTGACATAATAAATGAAAACTCAGCTGCATCTTCCGGCTTCACACCTGCAAGGCGACCACTGTAGATTGTGATACCTGAACGACTTATTCCAGGAAGTAAAGCAAGTGCTTGAGCAAGACTCATTATCATGGAATCCTGCCAAGTAAAAGGTCGTTCTTTATCCTTATTGTTATTAATAAAGATGGAGGAAAGCAAAAAAACGCCTGTCAAGCAAAGCATACTGGCAACTATTATTGGACTGCCATAGCTTTTAACTAGTACATTACCGGTGAAAATATGAAGGATAAAAACCGGGACCATGGAAAACAAAACCCAAAGCGCATACAAAATTGACATTCTTTCAAGTTGAAATATGCCGGTTATAAGATCCCAAAGTTTTCGCCGATAAAAGATTATTATAGTAACTAGCGTCCCGCTATGCAGGAAAATTTCAAGAGATGGTCCTGAGGATTTTATTCCAAAAAAATGCTTAGCTAAAACAAGATGACCTGAACTGCTGACTGGTAAAAACTCTGTCACGCCCTGCAGCACACCCATTGCTGCAACTTTTAATACTTCAAGCATTTTATTTGGTGTAAGAAAGATGATTTGAAGGACGGCTTCAAACAGTTAAAAGAAAAGCCGCTCAAAAGAGACGGCTTATAAAATGGCGGGAGCGACGAGACTCGAACTCGCGACCTCCGGATCGACAGTCCGGTGCACTAACCAATTGTGCTACGCTCCCATTCAAAATTCGATATCAGATACAAAAACCCTCAATCGGTGAATTGCCCAAGATACTACCACATCCGGTTCATTGTGTGCAAGTATTATTTTCACAAAATAATTGTTTTTTTTATATCCCAAAATATTACTTTTTAATACGTGACCGATATCTTTTTTACGTGCAAGTTTTGTGATTTTCAGAAGATTTATGACGGTACTGACGACGTATCGCCCTCCTTTTTGCTGTAACTTTTGCTGTCAGATTTACAGAAAATTTTATTCCAAAATCGAAAAATGCATACGCCAATAAAGATTACTGCACATGGTATTCCAAAAATCCAATCGCCAAACCGTGAATATAGGGTCGAACCTGCACCACTGTAAACCGGTATAGTATGAAGCAGAAATTCCTGACTCCCGCCGTAAGGGGACACAAAAGCCGTTATTCCGCGGTTTGAGCAGCGTACAAGTGGCACAGCGTTTTCAACAGCACGGAAGATCGCCTGGGCGTGATGTTGTACAGCTTCAGAAGAACCGTAGAACCAGGAATCATTGCTTTGAGCTATTAGAATCTGCGCTCCTGCTTTAACAGCTGCTCGCGACAGTGATGCTACAGTATCTTCAAAACAAATAAGCGGACTTACTTTTATACCGTTTACTTCCATTACAACAGCTCCTTCCCCGGGTGTACAGGAAACACCCGTCGGAGCTAATTTCTGCAGAAATTTCATCTTTTTATCAAAAGGCAGGAACTCGCCAAAGGGTACAAGATGCTGTTTACTGTAAACAGATTCTATTACTCCATTTGTTCCGAATAAAAATGTAGAATTTCGGCATTCCTCTTCATTTTTATTATTGAGAGAGAACTCAGTTGTACCGGCAAGAATGGGCGCACCGATTTGTGAGGCAAACCGCAACATGTTCTTTTCAAGTACTTTGTCTGGCATACACGATGGCAGCGAAGTCTCCGGCCACACTACCAGATCGGCGTTCAGTGACAAAGCATCGGTTTTTTCGTACAAATTACTGTATGCAATTTTAATGTTTTCAGATTCATTGATGCTGAAAATGCAAGGCAAATCAGGATCTATGGCTACAACAGAAAGACGTTCCGAAGACTGCCCGGACGCCTGCAATTCGGAAATACGTTTGCGACCCCAGTAAATTGCAACAAAAAGGACCAGGAGTGCCGTCATTAAATCAAAATGTCGCCTTGTGGAATTCGGTTCGCGCAGCATCGTATTGCGCCATAACCGCACACACACACCTGCCAGTGCACCGTTTACCAGAAGAACAAGAAACGACACCGCATACACTCCGCCAAGCGAAGCAAGCTGTACAATCGGCAAGTACGAGACTTGTGAAACCCCAACTGCATTCCAGGCGAAGCCCGTAAACAGTGTCGAACGAAGATATTCTCCTCCACACCATATTAATGCTATAACAGGAGGTCGCCACGTTTCAAAGAAATATCGTTTCCATCCGGCTGTGGCAGAGTCTCCACCCTGCCACAATAATGATACCGAGTATCCGAAAACAGCACTGAAAAGTGAACACCAGATACTCAGACCTGTCAGACCGATTAGAACAAGCATAACGGGACCGCCATTGTTTCGCAATTCCATCAGCCAGGAAATCGACAGCAGCCAGAATCCAATTCCGTGCAGGAAACCATACAGGAATCCTTGCCCCGGAGTTGAAAAGCGCAAAATAATCAGCAGCGGCACAAAGGCAAACCACGCTACATGTGGTTCTGCGTTTTCGGGAAATGCCACTGCCAGACTTGCCCCTGCTGCGAGACATCCGAGTGACTTAAGCACAGCGGCGTTGTTTATCGACGATTTCCAGGTTGCCCGCATGAATTACTTTCGATTAAAATCGAAGTCAATCGCATCAAGCAAAGCATGCGCTAGAACGTTATGCCCCGGGATGTTCGGGTGAACTCTATCCCACGTCACATATGCCGGATGGCAATGCTGCAGCATCCGATCAGCGTATGCCTGTGCATCTGCAAAAATAATGTCATGTTCGGCTGCCAATTCACGACATATTGAACCGTACTGCATAGTCATTGCAGCCATCGGATCGTCCTTGTTCAATTCCCAGAATACGGGAGGCATTAATACCATTCCCTTAACATTTGGTTTGGTACCGGTAATTATTTCTTCAAGTGCTTCTTTGTATTCTTCCGGATAAACGTGTGATTCCTTCACTAACGGACTGTCGAACTGACGCCATACATCATTTAGACCGATCATGACTGATACCCAATCCGGCTTGAGATCAATCACATCACACTGCCAGCGATTTCTGAGATCACGCGAAGTGTTTCCACTTACCCCCATATTCACAACACGTATATTGTAGTCGGGGTAAACTGAT
>JAAZFF010000006.1 GCA_012511845.1 Lentisphaerota bacterium | reverse complement strand
GGCTTTATCTTGATGAGACATTTCGTGATGTAAGAATGGGAGGTTCTCTCGATGATCAATGGGTCGGCGGTGAGCCGTTTGGCGGTTTCTTCGGACGGGGCTCCGATGGTCGATACTATTTGCAGACAGGCGGCGGGGGGTACCGGATATATGAAATCACCGGACTTGACAAAGTGCAAAGGCAAACAGGGAGGATCAAGGTGTCCAAAGAGCAGATACTTTCTGCAGAAAGAAAGCAGGTGTTGATTAAAGCGCAGGCAAGTGGAACAAGTTCCGGAATAATCTGTGCCGCCCCGGCAGTAAAGATAGATGGACGACTTGATGAGTGGAGGAATAAACCTGCACTGTCATGGAGCCGGCAAGATCAGTTTCCCGCAAAGGCATGGATCTCAGTCGATGAAGCAAATCTTTATCTTGCATATAACGTCAGAGATAATTCACCCTGGGTCAATAACGGAACGGACTGGCAGACCCTTTTCAAAACAGGCGATTCTGTTGACTTCCAGATAGGTAAAGATCTTGCTGCAGACCCCCGGCGGCGCAATCCGGTGATTGGGGACATGCGTCTGTTGCTTGCACCTTTCGGCGATGAAACAATTGCAGTTCTCTATCGCCATCGTCTTGGTCATAACTTCGGGCAATCTGTAATATTTACAAGTCCATGGAGGAGTGAAACTGTAGATGATGTAAGGCGTATTGAGAGGGCACAGATAGCTGTTCAACGCGATGGCGGAGGATATTCGATAGAAGCATCTATCCCGTTGGAAGAGCTGAATTGGCATCCGCGCCCCGGCGAAACATATAGGGGAGACGCAGGTGTTATATACGGCGATGATGCCGGAACCGTTAATCTGTTGCGCTCATACTGGGCAAATGAGGCGACGGTACTTGTTAATGATGTGCCGGGAGAAATTATGCTGCAACCCGATCAATGGGGAGAACTGCGTGTGGAGGATACGAAATGAGTAGAATAATTATTACAGTAATATGCTCCTGCATAATACTTGCAGAGGCGGCATTTGGTGGAACGAAGGCACTGCGATGCGTCGGAGTGCTTGGCAACTCGGGTGAGCAGGGCTCTTCGCTTGTACGCTACTCGGAACAGAGGTCGCGCGACCTCCGTGACGGACTGGGCGTTACTTGCGACAGGTTTGGAACGCTCTGGGATCGCGCCGGGGCAGGGTGTCTCAATCGCTATGCTATGGATGGAAGATTGCTGCAAAGTGTAAAGCTTCCGGCAACTCGGGTGACGCACCTCGATGCGGCGTGTCTTGTAGATGATTCCCTCGTATTGCTCCTCGCAGGTGAGCTTTTCCTCCTGGATGTCGCTGCTTCCACTCCGGAACTGCAGAAAAGTTCAGTCAAAATTCGCTCCATGGCAAAAAGTGCGGCAGACGGGCGAGTTCTCGTGCTGGTACAGGGAGAGTCCCAGCAGCTCGCACTATATCGACCTGCTGAAGACTCCCTGTATGAATTGCCGTGGCCTCCGTTGTCAGCAGATAGTCCGTTGCTTGGTGTGGATATCCAGGGCGCACCCATGGTTATTGATCGCAGTGATAAAAATGTTTACAAATGGGTCGACGGAACATGGCAGAAGATAGCCAATTTCAGGGAAGGTCAGCCGCAAACGTTGGACGGATATTACTGGACGGGGCAGTGGCATGGTACGGTGAAGCGATTCAACGCTGATTTTGCACCTGACCCCGGTGTTGTACTCGGTGGAGCGTCCGGTTCCTTTATAGGCCATCTCGAAGGCAATTACGAGTTGGATTCCCCAACTGCCATCGCCTCTGCCGGACCTTCCGTGTATGCGTTGGGCGGACTTGGAGGCGTGGCGCATCTTGCGAGTTGGGATGGTGCGTCACGTAAACTGGAACTTGTTCGCAGAATCGGGGCGCTTCACGACATACGCGGGCATCTCGCCATCGATGCGACGGGAAAGGTTCGAACTCCCGCAGGTTTCTGGGAGTGGGGCGATGGTCCGACCTCTCCTGTGAAGCTGAGCACAGGACTTGCGGGCAATGGTCAGGTGGCAGTGTTCGAAAACGGCTCTTTTTTTGCCAGTGCCTTTGTTTACTCAACATTGCCTGCAGCCATGTGGGGAACATTTGACTCGGAGCCGAAAACGACGAATGCCCGATATATGCCGGAGGTAACATTTCCTGATAATGCAAGAGGCTGTGCACCTATATTTGGTGAAAAAAATATCCGCTCTCTACGTTTGACTGCCGATTCACGTTTGATAGAAACACGTCATGACGGAGTGGGCAGACCAGTAGAGGAGATTGCAGTTGGAACGCTCAATGCCGCTGAGCCCGTCAGCAATCCCACATCTCTCGCCAGTCTCCCTGACGGGCGAATGCTGGCAGGTGCTGATGGGTTTGTGCTGGAAATTGCACGTCATGAAAATCCGGGCGACTGGAAAGAGAACCGCCGAATCAAGTCTATTAGCGGTGAATCTTTCGGGGATGAAATATTTATTACCGCTTCCGGAAACAATGTCTGGATCAGTGATGCGGACAACCATCGCGTACTTTGTGTCGACGAGAGCTTGTCAACAATTCTTGCGGCTTTCGGAGGAGTACAAGGTGACGACATGGAGCATTGTGATCGTCCCGGTGCCATTGCCGCCAGCGGGAGTCGTGCTGTTGTTTATGATTCAGGCAATCAACGCCTTCTCAAGCTCATGCTTGAGTAGTGCGTATGCGTGGAAGTACACGCATTGATGTATTAGATAAACCGTATTTCAAGCGGAGGGAAAATGAAAACTATGCAAAACATGAAAAAGCAATTGGTGAATCCAATTGTTTCGCTCAAATTTGTATTGAGCGTTGTTATCGCTTTTTGTTCAGTATCAGCCCTGTTTGGATATACAGTCCGGATATGGGATGGAAATGGGTACAGCGATGCCAGCGGGCTGTGGTCAGTTGCCGCAAACTGGTCGGATGATGACGTCCCCGATGACAACTCGGAATATGCTGTGCTGCCCAATGTTTTATCAGGTTGCCGTACCGTTACCGCCGATGGCGACTACTTTATAAATCAACTTTCCATGAACCAGGAACGTTCGTCTTCTACAAACAAGCTTGTTTTGGGAGGAGTTCTGAATCTTTTTGGAACCTCTCCTTTAAATCTCGTCTCACCGGCAAATAATTTGTCTTCACTTCAAATAGATTTTAACGGTAATACGTTGGTTACAAGCAACCGGAATTACGCCATAGAGCTTGATGGGACTGTAGTTATGGGAGCCGGCTCAAAAGCAGATTTTGTCCTGGATAACAACCAGGCAGGTCTTGATATTGTGAACAAAGGGAATCTTATCCAGGACAGTTCAACCATTTTTTATAGATGGGCAGTACCAAGTGCCAACAATGTGTCAGCTCAATCACAATTTACTCGTAATTATGACAATACGGGGAATTGGGAGCTTACTAACGGTGCGGCATTCCTTTCCGTTGTTAAGATGATTTATTCAATTCTTTTTACAATCCTGATAAACATGAGCAATGGGCGCATGAGCGTGTGGAAGCTGTGGAAAAACGCTTCAAGCAGATAATGGCTCTTGAAGAAAAGCCTGATTTTTTATGTGTCGGCGGTTCAGGCACCCTCAT
>JAAZFF010000035.1 GCA_012511845.1 Lentisphaerota bacterium | reverse complement strand
GTCCGATACCGCGCATGTTGTCGTTGTATATAAAACTGTTATCCACTGGTGCCCAGTTGGATGTGAGTCCCGCCTTGTACACGCGGATATCACCATCGAAGCAGTTGGGATCAGGCACGTGCATGCTGCCGTCAGTACCATGCAGTTCGATGTCACGCAGATCAGAGTGTTTCCACACATCAAAGCTTGTTATGAGTGTAATCACTGCACCTGATTTAAATTTCAAAACTGCTGATATGTGAGTATCAATTTCCACCGGGAATGTTTGTCCCACATTCGACTTGATACCAATACGCAGGTCAGTGGAGCGATTTGCCATAGCGGTAGCTTTTTCGACAGGTCCAAGCAAATTAACTAATGCTGTTATATAGTATGGTCCCATATCAAAGAGGGGTCCGCCACCTTTGAGATAATAAAAAGCAGGTGCAGGGTGCCATGATTCATGTCCATGGCAGAGCATGAAAGCCGTTCCGTTCACTACATCACCGATATACCCCTCATCTATCAGCTTGCGACACATTTGATGTCCCCCGCCGAGGAAAGTATCTGGAGCGCTGCCCACCCGGAGATTTTTGGCTTTGGCAAGCTCTATAACCTTGCGAGCCTCTTCGCGATCCAGTCCGAACGGTTTTTCGCAATGGACATTTTTGCCGGCTTCGAGAGCCCTCGTATTTATTTCTGAATGCGATGCAGGGGTCGTAAGATTCAGCACAGTGTCGATTGATGGATCTGCCAAGAGTTCATCAACGCTCATTGCCTTTAATCCGAATTCTTCCGCTTTTGCTTTGGCAACTTCCGGCACCATATCTGCACAAGCAACAATTTTCATCTGCTTGAATCTGGAACCGTTGCTTAAATATGCACCGCTTATGTTACCACATCCGATGAGTCCTGTTTTCATTTTTGTTTCCTTCAGTTTAATTGTATTTGAAAAAATTACCTAATGCTGTCCAGAGCCTCTTTCAATGTTGCCGCAGATGCTTCAAGGGCACTTTGTTCGTCAGGAGGCAAATTGGAAGCGAGAATGCGGTCAACTCCCCTATACCCCATGACACACGGCACACTCAACGCTACATCACTTATGCCATATTCACCCTCAAGGGCAATGGAAACAGACAAAATACTTTTCTCATCGCGTAAAATTGCCTCGGCAATACGTGTGAGAGCAAGGCTTATTGCAAAATACGTTGAACCCTTGTAGCTTATGATGTGATAAGCCGAATCACGAACTCCCTGAACTATTTCTTCACGATTTTTTATTCCGCCATCCGGACACTTTCCGCACACCTTGCAGTAATCTTCTATCCTGAAACCTGCAACATGTGTCAGTGACCATGCTGCAAACTCAGAGTCGCCATGTTCTCCGAGTATGTAGCCGTGAACATCACGGGAGTCAACGTCGCAATCTATACTTAGGGCGTACTGAAACCGTGCCGTATCGAGAACAGTACCGGAGCCGATAACGCGCCATCTCTCCCAACCTGAGGCTTCGAGAGCTATTTTTGTAAGCACATCCACGGGGTTGCTTACTATTACCATTACACC
>JAAZFF010000307.1 GCA_012511845.1 Lentisphaerota bacterium | reverse complement strand
GTAGAGTATATATTACTTGCAGATTACCTTTACCATCTTCAGGACGGTATTAGAGTAACCCCATTCGTTATCGTACCAGGCGACGACCTTTACGAAAGTATCATCAAGCGCTATACCTGCTTTTTCATCAAATGTTGATGCTTTGGGGCATCCGATATAGTCGGTCGAAACGACGGCTTCATCAGTATATCCGAGTGTGCCATTAAGCTCACCTTCGGATGCTTTCTTCATTGCATCGCATATATCTGCGTAAGTTGCAGGTTTTTCGAGTTCGACTGTCAGGTCCACTACGGAGACGTTGGGTGTGGGAACACGAAGTGCCATACCGGTAAGTTTCCCGTTGAGCTGGGGCAGAACCTTGCCGACAGCTTTGGCGGCGCCTGTTGATGATGGAATTATGTTGCCGAGGATACCGCGGCCTCCGCGCCAGTCCTTCTGTGATGGTCCATCGACTGTTTTCTGTGTAGCTGTTGCAGCGTGTACTGTAGTCATTAGACCGCGCTTAATTCCAAAAGCGTCATCAATTACCTTTGCTATCGGAGCAAGGCAGTTTGTTGTACAGGAAGCGTTGGAAATGATTGCTTCTCCGCCATACGTGTCGTGATTTACTCCGTAGACGTACATTTTTGTAGCGTCTTTTGACGGGGCGGACATGATGACTTTTTTCGCACCGGCTCTGAGGTGAGCGCTTGCGCCGCGTCTGACTCTGCCGTTGGCATCTGTTTCATCGTCAGCAGACAGGAAAAGACCTGTTGATTCGATAACTACTTCCGCTCCTACTTCGTCCCACTTGAGGTTGGCAGGATCCATCTCTGCTGTAAGCCGGATTTTCTTTCCACCAACAATCATATTGTTGCCTTCAATCTTTATATCGTGATTGAATCGACCGGCAACCGAATCATATCTAAGCATATAAGATAGATAATCGGGCTCCAGAAGATCGTTGATACCTACAATTTCGATATCTTCTGAAAAGTTTTCAATTGCCGCGCGGAACACCATGCGACCAATTCGGCCGAAACCATTTATACCTACTTTAATTGCCATTGTTTTTCTCCATCCATTATTATAATTATTTGTTTATGTGTAAAATTCAATACGTACACCATCTGCTATCTGTCCCCGACTGCCACACGACCAAGAACCCTGAACAGTCGAAAACAAGGGCATCAAGTTTAAACATTCCACTTGATCTAGTCAAGAATCGAAAATTGACCCTAAATTTGCAGTAAAGAGATGTGCAGGCAATAATGCCCGTTCTACATTGGTGTCTTCTTGGCAACCACTGAGGTCCGTTGTCCGGTTTGCTGCACGCCATATTTCGCCCATGCCACCGGTACCAATCTTTCCCGGAAACCTGTAATTGCCTATAACAAAACTCTATTTTGTTATCTAATATCAAAACATGCCAAACAGAAAAATCGTATTCGCTATCACAATTTTTATTGATTTAATTATTTATTAAAGATATGATTGAGACATACAAAGTAAAGGTTATTCCTTGTAATTGACAGACAATTTAGTATTTGAATAGATGTTTGAGACTAAAATTCAGGAGATATTAAAATGAAAATAACTGATGTAATGCTTCTAACTGCATTGTTTGTGTTTTCCGGCATGATTTTATCTTATGGGGAAGTAGATTTAAGCGGGTATACAGATCTGACAAGTCCTGATAACGGTATTATCACGTATTGTGCCAGTCATGATTCTTATCCCGGCACTATGGCTTTTGATAATGGTTCGGTTAAAGATGATAAATCCCGCTGGTTGCCACATCATTCCGAAATGAAAAAAAACAACTGGAGCGTGGGTTCAATTTGAATTTAATGAAGGAGACCAACTTGTAAATGCTTATCGGGTATGGGGGTTGACAAGCCACAGTTATGCCAGCCGGAATCCTAAAGATTTTAAATTTGAAGGCTCAAACGATGGGGAAGATTGGGTGCTTTTAGATAGTCAGACAGACCAGACAGGCTGGACCGATGCCGAGCCCCGCGCTTTTGCTTTTCCAAATTCAACTCCCTTCAAGTATTTTAAGTTTACAATTACCGATAATAACGGGGCTAGCGATTATACGGGTGTCAGCGAGCTGGAGTTCTTTTATCTGCATTCGGAATCTGATCCTGTCATAGACAACATGGATGTGAGTAATCTGACACTGACTTCAGCAACATTAAACGGTAATTTGGTTTCAACCGGTTTGACTGAAACAGCTGTTATCGTCTATTGGGGTACTACTGATGGCGGGTGGGATTCAGATGCATGGGATGATTTTTATGAATGGGCAGCTCCGCAGGAGCCAGGGCAATTCAGCTTGCAGTTAAATAATCTTGCAATGGCTGAAACTTATTATTACCGGTTTGCTGCAGTTAATTCTGCAGGTGAGGTCATGGCACCGAATTCATATGCTTTTACTACTCTTGGTGCGCCTGTTTTAGGTCCGTTGGAAGTTGTTGTTTATGAAGATTCATTCAGGTGTTCTGTGCCTCTTTTATCGATAGGTGCTGCACCTGTTGATGTAACGTGCTGGATCGGCACGGAGCCGGATCAACTGACGTATCAGGCAGCTGCATGGACTTCCCTGCTGGAAGCTGATGTATTGACTTGTACAGTCGAAGAGCTTTTACCTGGAGACACATGGTATGTTGCATTTGAGTGCAGCAATGTAATGCCCGACAACCCCCTCAACACCGTGACCGTATGGAGCGAAACAGAAAAAGTAATAGTGGGAGCGCGTACAGTTATCTGGGATGCCAAAACTTCATCTGTATGGGATACTACAAGTGCGAACTGGCATCTGCAGGGGGACGCATCGGGTACAACTACTTTTACACAGGGCAACAGCGCGGTTTTTGACACAACTTCAAAGCAGAATATCTCTCTTGATACCGGCATTGTTGCAGCGAATCTCACAATTGCCAATGGCAGCGATACTACCTGGGTGCTCGGTGGAACGGGGGCGCTGACAATAAATGAGTCAGCAACAATCACAGACCTGAGCAATTCTTCGGCAAACGCCATTGATATACGTTTGCGAGGTGCCGGTGAACTTGTTTTGGACAGCGGGCGTTTTTCCCTCGGCAACAAGGCAAATGATTTCACGGGAGGGCTGAAAGTAAAAAGCGGCAGACTCGATGTTGCAGCGGCAGGGGACGGCGCAGCATTTGGAGCAGGCGCCGTTATCCTGGGTGAATCACTGTTTCTTGTTGATGACACAGCAAACCTAGATATTGCATCTGAAGGTCAGGCATATGCATACAGTCCGCAATTGAAAATAAGCAGCGGCATAAACAGCTCCCGCCTGACGCTTTCAGGCGGAGATATAGACCTGCAATTTGATGGCTTTATACGTGATGACAGCGCTACGTTATCAATAGTTGCCCCGACACTCGGGTCCACTCAGCTACTTTCTGTAGATGGTATCGACACATTTGCAGTTGGTGGTGTGCTCCCTCCCTGGCTCGTTTATGCGGAAGGTACCGGTACGTATATTGAGACAGGCATGAACGGTCTAATTCCGATGACGACCCCAGTGGAGTCAGTGCTCGATATATCCGGCTCAGATGTATTGACAACAAGTATGAGCGTATCTGCCGCAAGAATTACATCTGGAAATTTGAACCTCGGAGGAAATGTTATCACAACCGGCGGTGCAATATTGGGCAACAATACAAGCATTACCGGTGAAGGTGCGGTAAATCTGATCAATCCATATACTTATTTCTATACGAGCGGCAATGCGTCCATCAATTCTTCACTTGCGGGTCCGGCGGAATTTGTAAAGTTCGGAATCGGTAAAATAACCATAAACTCGCCTGATACCCGTAAATACCGCATTCAGGAAGGAACACTTGCGTTTAATCCAGCCATTCCTTTTACACTTTCAGATTCGGTTACAGGAGCCGGTACTCTTGAGGTGGGAGTAGGTGCCCAACTCAGCTCAACCGGAACAAACGCAATAGGGAGTATTTATCTGCCGGATAATGCGATGCTGGTATTCGATGGCTCTGAGACAGTAGCCGGTAGAACGGAAATGAGAAAAACCTCAACGCTTGTTCTTACAAACGGAGCTACACACTTCAATGTGTCCAAAACGTTCATCGTAGGCAGCGGTAATGTGGATGGAAGTACCCTTGTCGTATCCGGTCAGGATACGTTGCTCGATCTTAACGGTTTTTCTCTTGCACTTGGACACAACACAAGGGCACACGGCAACAGGGTTTTTGTATCGGATGGCGGAGTAATAACAAATGCTGCCATGGTGGGGCATGTTGGAGGTGAGCACGGATATGATAACCACGCTTTTATTTCCGGTGGTGCTGCTGTATATGCTGAAGCCCTTGAAGTAGGATGGAAAAGCACCAACTGTACCGTCACAATTTCTGATGAAGGTACTATTTGGGATAATGGCGGCGGTGCGATTACGTTAGGGTTTTCCGATGGTTCTCCTGTTCCAAGAGGAAATGCCTTATATATAACTGATGGTGCATTGCTCAGGAATGTCGGCAGCATATCTGTTCCCAGACGCGGAGCTAATGGAAGTGCTTCCAATAACCGTTTGGAACTGCGCTCCGGATCTCGCATAGAATCAAAAGGCGACATAAGGGTGGGGTATCCGAGCAGCTCGAATTCTTCTGCCAACGAAAACTATATTAACGTTTCCGATCCCGGAACAGTCTGGGATGCCGGCAATGGAATACTTTGGGTTGGGTACTCTGCTCAAGGTATATCAATCGGAAATAACTTTGTTGTTGAAAACGGCGCAGAAATCACCAATGTCGGACAGGTAAGAGTCGGCGCATATAATGCCAGAGATGCCATGGAAAACTGTCTGATCATAACCAACAACGCACGGATTTCATCTCGTGACTCGGTTCGCATCGGGTATCCTGTAAGTGACAAACGTCGCGGTGTTGGAACTGGTAACTCAGCGTACATTGCCGGTGGTCCGCTTGGGGATTCGACGTGGGATATGAACAACACCTCCCTCTTTATCGGAAATAACAGGGGAGATACAGGATATAGCTCATGCACCAATTCATTTATTGTTGCCGGAGGCGGGATTGTGAATAACATAAACGAGATAAATGTTGGGCAGACTCCGATAGAGTCTTCGCATGAAAATTCACTTGTTCTTGCGGGAGGTGAAATGTATGGAGCAACAATGTTTGTTCAGGCTAGCAACCGCGTTGATGTTGTCATCGGTGAAGAGGGGATAAACCCTGTTGTTCTTTCAGACAGGGCTGTTTTTGAAGAGGGTAGCGTTATAGCTCCTATGTTGGTTGACTCGTCCCTGATCGGTCACTGGATACCGATTGTTCAAGTTTCCGAAAACGGTTCTGCTATAGTGGATAACGGATTAACACTGCGAGTAGACGAAAATGATCACAATCGCTGGCTTGTAAATTTAAGTGATGACGGTAAAACACTCTACCTCTCCGCACGTTCACCGGCTACTTTAATGTTGATCCATTAGACTTACAACACCATGAATCGTCCCAATATTATTTGGGTTTTCTCTGACCAACAACCCGCCTATACCCTTGGCTGCAACGGCGATCCCAATGCACGCACACCGAACATCGACCGTATGGCTGCAAGCGGATGGAACTTCAGAAACGCAGTTTCCGGATTTCCTCTGTGCTGCCCCTTCCGTGGTTCCTTGCTAACCGGACGCTATCCCCACCACTGTGTGCCAGGGCATGAATTCCAAATGCCTCCGGAAATGCCCACCGCTGCCGACATGTTCAATGCGGCAGGGTACGATACTGCATACTTCGGAAAGTGGCATCTGGACGGCAAAAAGGAAGCTGCTACGCGTCGTGTGGCAAAAATCGAAATCCCCTTCGAGCGCCGTGGTCGTTTCAACCGCTGGATTGGCTACGAGAACAACAATATGCAATACGACAGCTGGGTGCACGGTCATCTCGATTCGCAGACGCCGTTCCCGATGCAGAAACTGCCGGGATACGAAACAGATGAACTGACTACATTGCTTCTCGACTACCTTGAAGAACGTCCCGGCAAAGAAGAACCATTTTTTGCAGTTCTCTCTGTACAGCCTCCGCACAATCCATACATAGCGCCGCCTGAATACAAGGTAAACTACAACCCGCAGGACATAAAACTGCGTCCGAATGTGGCGCACAATCCCGGTGTTGTAGAGAAAGTACGCGAAGATCTGGCAGGTATGTATGCAATGATCGAGAACTTAGATGCAAATATCGGCAGAGTACTTGATACCCTGCGGCGGACTAAACTCGAGGAAAACACGTGGATTATCTTCTTCAGCGACCACGGAGACATGCACGGCTCCCACGGTCTTTTCAAGAAGACGAATCCCTACCAGGAATCAGGCAATGTTCCGTTTATTGTATGGAATAACGATGCTTATCGTTCATTCAATCACAATGTTAATGGTTGTGTAGAGTATCCGATCAATACGGTTGATATTTTGCCAACGACGCTGGGTCTTGCTGGAGTTGACCTGCCCGGGGATCTTGAAGGGTTTGATTATTCTCCGATTTTCCGGGGGCAGCGTACCCTGGAAAATGCTCCCGCAAGCGCCTTCCTGCAAAACGTCGTGCCCACACTCCACCACAACAGCATTGACCGTCCATACCGCGGTGTGCTCACCGCTGATAAATGGAAGTATGTATGCACCGAACGTGACGACTGGCTTCTTTTCAACCTGAATAATGATCCCTATGAAGAATGCAATCTCGCCTTCAACACAATTGCAAAGGGGAAACGTGATGAGCTGCGACAACTTACACACGACTGGATCATCCGTACGAACGATTCCTTCCGTATGCCGGATTTCTAAACTTTATGCGAATACAAATCTTCTTCGTACGCAACATCATTTATGCAACAGTACCGGCAGGGTGGCTACAGAATGCCACTTAAAAATCTGTGATGACAAAAAGGGAAGATTCCAGTATCCTTTCTAATATTCCTCAGTGATTAATTTACTCATCGTTCAACATCAATAAACACAATTAACGAAGGACGCCAAAATGATAAGTACAAAAATGGCAGATGAAATCAACGCACAGATTAACAGGGAATTCTTTTCAGCTTTTCTTTATCTGGCGATGGCGAATGATGCTATGGACAAAGGGTTCAAGGGGGCATCACACTGGTTTAAAAAACAGTTTGAAGAGGAGCAGGAACATGCATTGAAATTTGCGCAATACCTGGAAGATCAGGGTGCAAAGGTGGAGATCGATGCCATGGAAAAACCAAAAGGCGAATGGGAAGATCTTCTGGAAATGTTCCAGGACGCATTAGAGCATGAAAAGAAAGTAACAGCGTGGATAAACGATATCAATACTCTGGCACTTGAAGAAAAAGACTATGCCACGCAGAATATGCTCGTGTGGTTTATTGATGAACAGGTTGAAGAAGAAGCCTCTGTAGAGGATGTAATATGGATGCTCGAAATGAGCCGGGGTTCTAAAGGAGCGATGTTGATGACGGACCGTCGCCTCGGTGAGCGTGAAGACGATTAATTAAATAAAAAAGGAAGAATAAATGACTAGAAAAGCGTACAATAAAGCTCCGGTAACAATGCGCTCCATGCCGTTCTGGTGTGTGGCAAATCCGCTAAGCGATCCTTTTGGAGAAGAGGTGTTGCCGAATATTGATTCACTTGAAACAGCTGAAATTTTGGCAGAAGCAGCAAGAGAAGGTCTTATTGAGGCAACGGGATTTCACGATGACGATCTGGTGCCCTGGGATCCGAAAAATCCGGAAGACGATCTTGACCCGAAAAGTGAAACTTATATCAAATTACGTAAAATTAAAAAAGTGCTGCAAGAAGCAGGTTTGAAAGTTAATACTGCTACATGCAGTCTCCACGGAAACAAAATTTTCCGCGAAGGCGGATTGACCAACCCCAACCCCCGGATACGTGCACTGGCACGTAAAAAAGTGGAGCGAACCCTTCGCATGGGGGCTCTGCTTGGAGCAAAATATTATACGTATTGGGTCGCACGCGACGGTTTCGAGGTGCCTGTTACCGTAAACTGGAAAAAAGCATACAGCTGGATTGCAGAGGGACTGAACGGTGTTTACGACTATATCAAAGCCAATAATTTTAAAAACTATGTTGGCGCAACAGTCGAGCCCAAACCCAATGAGCCGCGCGGTCATATGTTCCTGCCAACTTCAGGACATGCTGTCGGCTTTATTTACGGACATCTGAAAAATCCGGACTTTTTCGGTATCAATCCTGAGCTGCTCCAGCACGAGAGCATGACTCTGATGAACTCGGTTCTTACTGTCGGATATCTGACCAGCATGAAGAAATTGTTTTTCCTCCACTTCGGCAGTCAAATCAAGGGACAGTTCGACAATGATTTTCCGCCACTTGTCGGTCCTGAGGGATTGAAGGAGTCGGTACAGCTGTTCTGGGCGCTGCGCAAGGTAGGTTGGAAGGGTGTTGTTGAGTACGACTGTCACATGATGCGTACGGACGGTGATCCTGATGATCCAATCGGATGCCGCTTGCAGTTTATACGCGATTGTACACGCGGTCTCTCCACAGTCCTTCTTCTGGCAGACAGATTAATGGAGCTTGATACCAGAGGAATGAGCGATGCCCAGGCAGATTTAAAAGCTACAGCACTGATGTGTAATCTGGATCAGGCATCGATCGATTCT
>JAAZFF010000306.1 GCA_012511845.1 Lentisphaerota bacterium | reverse complement strand
GTGTAAAGCAGATTGATGTGGCGAATCTTGCCGGAGTTTCACGGGCAACGGTAAGCCGTGTGCTGAATAATTATACGGACAAGTTCTCCGTTCGTCCTGAAGTGAGAAAACGTGTAATCGATGCTGCAGAATCTCTCGGATATCGTCCCGATCTGATGGCGCATATCCTGCGAAAAAAAGATAACAGCGGTCTTGTGGGCTGGCTCGGGGCAATGCATCCGTTCACTTTTTCTTCAAATGTGCTCGATGTAATGGCAGATACGCTCTCGCGAAAAGGATTTCTCCTCTCACCCATGTATTCTGCAAACTCAGATGCAACTATCGAGCTTCCATGGTGGCGACTCGATGCCGCCGTTGTATCAGGGGTAAGAACGGTGGACGACGTTGAAGTAATAGAGAATGCCAATATTCCGTATGTATGCATTAACTGCCTTTGCGGCCCCGGAGGATCCTCCGTGCAGATGGACGATTCTATGGGTATGGAGCTGGCATGCAGACACCTCATGGAGCTGGGACACAGGCGCATCGCATACGCCGTAAGAGATCCGCAGTTTATGGGCAAACACCCCAGTGTATCGATGCGCAAGGAGGCTTATGCGAAAATAATGCGCGAAAACGGTCTTAACCCCATCTCAAGCGAAAATCAGTTCTTCGTTGATGAACCTGAAAAATTTATAATGGAAATCATTGAACGTAAAAAGGCAACAGCCATAATTACGTACAGCAGTCACTCCGGCATCCTCCTGCTCGGTGCACTGCAGCGGGCAGGTTTCCATGTGCCCCATGACATCAGCCTCGTAACATTCAACGATGAGTATCCCCTGTCGCACATGTTCCCCTCAATGACTGTAGTTGATCTGGATGGAAGAGCCGCAGGTCAGGCAGCATCCAACATGATTATCAACATGCTTGGAGACGCTGAATTCGAATCAACGCATGAAGTTATTCCGGAAACACTTATAGTCCGGGAATCTACAGCACCGCCAAAGTAAATTGCGGCATAATTACAATTTTTCTCAAACCGACATATAAACACATAAATAAGGAGAGAAACAATGCAAACAAGTAAATCCACCGCGATGCCTACTGGCGCGGAGGTCCTGTTCTGACTACGGCTCTCTCCGGCATAGAAATGGCTCTATGGGATATTAAAGGGAAGTCGCTGGGGGTTCCTGTATACCAGCTTCTTGGGGGCAAGGTGCGCGACAGCATTCCCTGCTATGCCAACGCCTGGTTTGCCGGATCACGTATCCCGGAGGACTTTGCCACCAAAGCGGCAGCCACGGTCAAACTGGGATTTCAAGCCCTTAAATGGGATCCGTTCGGCTCATCCTGGCTCCATATCACCCCTGAAGCATTCTCCCTGGCAATGGACTGTGTGGCAGCCGTGCGTGACGCGGTGGGTCCGGGGGTTCAGTTGCTGATTGAGGGACACGGGCGCTTTGATGTGCCGACAGCGGTACGTATCGGCAGGGCGCTGGAGGAGTTCGACATCACATGGTTCGAAGAACCTGTACCACCTGGAGATCTCGATGCACTTGCCGAAGTCAAACGGCGCATCAACATCCCTGTCGCTGCCGGTGAACGTCTCTTTACACGCTGGGACTTCCGCGAGTTGATTGCCAAACGCGCTGCCGACTACCTGCAGCCCGACCTTTCACACACCGGAGGCATTCTGGAGCTGCGCAAAATTGCCGCCATGGCGGAATGTAATTTCCTGCCGGTCTGTCCGCACAATCCCATCGGCGCCATCACCAACGCTGCCACCTTGCAGATTGCCGCCTGTACACCGAATTTTTACCTGCTCGAAACCATGTCGAACGATATTGACTACCGGCATACCCTGACAACTGAAAAGATTGACTTTGCCGACGGCATGATGACAATCCCCGATCGTCCAGGGCTGGGAATTGATATTAATGAAGAAGCCCTGATGGCGTATCCTTACCAGCCCCATAATCTGCGCCACTTTGATGGAAATCTCACCATGATACGTCCGGAGGGCGCCGGAAGCTGGTACGGTGCCAAAGATGAACGAGGATGCAACGATGAGGTTTGAAGGACGTGTCACACTGGTAACGGGCGCCAACCGCAATACGGGTCTGGCTATCGCAGAAGCATTTGCCCGTGAGGGTGCAACAG
>JAAZFF010000305.1 GCA_012511845.1 Lentisphaerota bacterium | reverse complement strand
GGATACGCCCAAACCTGGAGTGTACGGCATCCATGCACATGATGTAGATTTGCCATTTCTCGAAGATTCCGGAAATATGACGGTTGTTGGCGTAAAGAACATCGCCGGAGGGGGAAAGGTCTCTGAAAAAGACGATCCCGACGGTTTGACAGACGCAGAGACAGTTGTTACAAAAAAGAACGCCAACGTGTCCCTGACAGCTTTCCCCGAACCCAATGTGGCATGGCCACAGGACACTCCTGCTTGGAGTGCGTCATGCGGCTTTTGGTGTCTGCTTGGCGATCACTTCATAGGCGATACCGAAGGCCAGCCCAGCGTCACCGTAAACGCATCGGATCCAGATGTTATTGTTGTGACCTCCAAGTGCGGTGCCAGCCAGAAGTGCATAAAAGTAATTGTGTACGACTTGGATTTGGCCATCTCAAAAACCGATCTGACTCTTAAACACGATTCCGACACCGAGTTAACAGTCACGGCCGAGCCGTCTTCGGCTACCGCAACGCCGACAGTCCAGATAAAAAGAAACGACATAGGCGCGGCGGCATGGCCTGATTGGATGAACTTGCTGGACGGCAGGGGCTCCATAAACTGGAAAGGCAGGGTGGCCGGAACATTCAAACTTCGCGCCAAAGCCCGGATTGCCGGAGAGGAGTTTTTCTCTCCAGAAAGGGATTTGACGGTGGAGTTCCCGGTTTTTGATCAGATCATAGCTGATGACAATGTAAAAGCAGGAATGCTAAGCGAATGGGAGGCGACTCTGAACGACTGCACTCTATTTCCTACCAATAGATTGCGGGAACGCGGTTTCTGGGTATTTCTGGACACAGCAGGTGACAATTCATACTCGTGTGGAAACTCTATTCCCGGAGATTGGTTCCTAGGGCCATTTGTTCCGATTGTGTCGGTCGATTTAGGAGCCCGCCCTGGTCCAAATTTGAGCGATGTTGCCCCCAATGCATCAGGTGCTAACTATGCTGTTTCCTCGTTCCACGCCCACCCCCCGACTACATATTTAACAAACAATTTAGCTGGAGTTCCGTCTCAACCGGATATGAATTGTGACTATTCCGACAATGTCACGGGCATTGTTTATGACTACGTTACAACCCCTGTTCCACCCGGACACCCAAAAGATTCTCCAGCAGAAGCGAAAATGTCGAGAAATCAACGTGATATTTCACGAGAATAGGAATAGCATCATGAAAAGAATAATGTTGCTTCTAGCAAGTGCGATGATAGGGATCACAACAACGTGTAGTGGCGCCGATGGACTGGGAGTTTCCATAGAGCCATCCAGAGACCAATTCACGTCCGAAAGCATCCCTTTTCGTGTGGTCTTTACGAATACGACTAAGTCTAAAATTACCTTCCCGGAGCCGATTCGAGGAAAGAATCTGGCTTTTTTTGTATTCGCGGACAACCAGAAGGGCGGTTTGCTCGCGCGGTCTGGCGTTATCAAAACCCAATTAAACGATGGCGGAACTCCTCCCGATAGCCCCAAACGAATATCTGTCGACCCCGGACACGCGTGGAAAACCGAATACTTTGATCTGTTCAAGCATACAAGCCCCCCTTCCATGATTTCTACAGGTCAAACTGTACGTGTGACAGTAACATATTCGCTGAAAGACGACAAATATGAAGACAGCATCTTGGTGAGCATCCCACTCCACGATCTCACAATAATGCCGGAGTACATTTCCAGTGAAAAGGCGCTTGAATTGGCAAGAAGTGATTTCGTGAAAAAAATGCAGGGCAATTTGGGGGTGTACAGAGATGTTGTGCCCTCGGTTCAATGTGTGAATGGCGTTTACCGTGTCGTTTACGCGCACCCAAATCCGCCAAAAACACGTGGCTGTTTCGATGTTGTCATAAAAGTTGATGCCACAACAGGCAATGTTACTTATTAGGCTCGTTTTTTTGTTGTGGCAATGGAAGTAGAATGAGAATGGTGGTGGTGACATGAAAAAAACATTTGGACTTTGTGTATTCTATAGTTTTTGTTTAACCGCCATGGCCGCCGCGCTGGACACGAACGCCGTGTCGCGTCTGGAAAAAGAAGGTCGGTACGCCGAAGCCCTGGCGTTGTGTGAAAGTGCCGACGAGTCCGCGGCGGCGCTGTGCATGCAGGGCGAATACTACCTGCACGGCCGCAAAGGCGTCGCAGTGGACAAGAACCGGGGACGCCAGTGCTTCCGCCGCGCAATGGAAATTCTCAAGCCCGCCGCCGAGTCAGGCGACGCCCCTGCGCAGTATCAATTCGCGCTCTGCCACGAGTATGGCGTTGACGATTTGAAAACGGCGCGGGAATGGTACATTAAGGCTGCCGATGCCGGCAATGCGAAGGCGATGTTCAAGGCCGGCTGGTTCGCCGCAAGGCGTCTCGGGGCCGATGGCATGGAGGTTGCGGAAGCCCGCGATTTGGCTCTGCGCTATGCCAAAGCCGCTTCGGATGCCGGCGATGGCGATGGAACGGCTCTTCTGGCATGGCTGGCGTATCTGGATTGCAAAGGGCGCGATTTTGAGAAGGCTCTTCCCATGCTAATGAAGTCGGTTGAAAACAACAGCCCTCTGGGGATGACGTTGCTTGGGCGGATGTACTATGATGGCCGCGGCGTGGCAAAAGACCTGGAAAAGGCGGAGCTCTATCTGCAGAGGGCAGTTGACCTGGGATATTCAGAAGCCTCGGCAACGCTTGATGAGATAAAAAAGAGGAAAAAATAGGCAGCACCCATCCAACAAGCAACCTCCGTCGACGGCTAAGTGTTCCGGCATTGGGCACCCCATAGAGCCTTGATATGTAAAAGCCGCAGTGTCAGTTAAACGATAAGTCTAAATGCCTTCAATAATGAATCTTCGACCCTACAG
>JAAZFF010000304.1 GCA_012511845.1 Lentisphaerota bacterium | reverse complement strand
GCTGTTGATCTAGATGCAATAGGTCGTGGTGTGCAAAAAGCCTGCGCAGACATACTTGTTAAAAATGGACATCCCGAACCAAAAATTTATATGGAATGCGGACGCATGATTACCGGTCCGTCCGGATGGCTCGTATCAAGAGTGCGCCATATAAAGAAAACATACAAGAACTATGCCGGACTCGATGCCTGCATAGCAAACCTCATGCGTCCCGCACTTTACGGTGCCTATCATCATATTTCCGTAGTTGGCAAGGAACACCTTCCGCATACGCATATTTACGATGTAACAGGTTCACTCTGTGAAAATAACGATAAATTAGCAATCGACCGGAATTTGCCCGAACTTTCTCCCGATGATATTATTGTGATTCACGATACAGGTGCACACGGTCATGCAATGGGATTCAACTACAACGGCAAGCTGCGTTCTTCAGAGTGGCTGATCAAAACTGACGGCAAGCTGGAGATGATCAGGCGGGCGGAAACAATAGATGATTATTTCGCTACGTTGAATTTTTAAATATCATAAACATACCAACAAGACTGAGAACGTAAAGGCATGAAATGTCCGCACTGTCAAAATTCTGAATTGTGGCGCATGAAACAGCCGCGATGGATGAGACTCACCCCGGGTCCCATGAGAAACATGCGATGTAATAACTGCGGGGCAGAATTTACAAAATGGTTATTCATATTTTCACTCAGTACCGAATCTTCCAGGACATTGTTGAAGGTCTGGCATGCCATTCTCCTGTTTGCCGGAGGAATAACTGTAGGTTTCATCATACCGGCATTATACAGAACAGTTGACGCTAACCGATAAAATTGCAATGAATTCAAATGAACCATATCACCTGCGGGAATTCAAATGTCAGCAATGTGGAGCCTGCTGTCGTATCCCGGGCTATGTATTTCTCAATGAAGACGAACCGCGGCGCATAGCCGCCTTCTTGAAAATATCTGAGGAGGAATTCATTGAAAAATATTGTGAAATATCAGCAACAAGGCGCAGGCTTGTGCTGAAGTGCAATCCTGACGAATCATGTATAATGATAAATGGTTCAAACAAATGTATCATCCATGAAGTAAAACCTTCGCAATGCAGCGGATTTCCCTATACATGGCAAAACTCCGACTCAAACGAACTGTGCCCCGGCATGCGAGAATGTTACAAGTAATCGGTTAGTAAACAATGGGTAGCCTGAATAGTGGAGCCTTCTAAAAGTTCCAACGTACAGAAGCGTAGATATTGTTGTTCTTCTCGAATTGACCAAAAAAGCTGTCTTTGTCCCTTCCAACAAATATATTGGCACCAGTTCCTATAACCCAGTCATCTGTAGCTTTATATTCAACGGTCGGGCGAATATAGGCGTCATGATCCGACGGTGACCAGAAGGCAAAGAATGAAAGCGACAGGTTTTGATTCATCGCAAGTTTTGTTAATCTGAAAGTAAGAACGTGCCTTGCCTCATCTTTGGCATTCATCCCCTCCGGCAATGTTGACCGATATCTGTTATAGTTTTCCATTATTTCTACATAATACTGCATCCCTGCCTGCAAATCACGCATCAGCTCACGCTCATACCCTATCAGGTAGCGCTGCTGGCTGTTCGGTGTGAAGGGGTCTCTTCCACGACGATCATCCTTGGAGTCGTAATATCCCGTTTCCAGGCTGAGAACTCCCCCGGCAAGGGCGCCCCGGAGGCTTGCCCCATGAGCCATCAGTCGGGGATAGCGGGCTCTGTTTGCTACCGGATCAAAGCCCTCAGGATTTTTCCAGTAGCCCCTGTAACTGTAAACAGCAAGCTCATATGTGCCAATCATTCTGCGAAGGCGCAAAGCCACCTCATCATCTCCAAACCAGTCGTGACGGCGTTCGGGCTCACTTATAGCATCACGCCCGGCTCTGCGCCCCAGCATGGGGTTCCAGTACGACAGACGATTTCCCGATATAAAACGATCACGATCAAACAGGGGCGTATAAACAAGATCCACATCAACAAAGCCGGGGAACCACGATAAAAGAATCGCATCAGATGGAGCCTTGAGATAGTCTGAATCTCTTCCAGAAAACAAAGCGTTCCAATCTTTGGGAAACAGGTCGTTTATAAACAACATGTCACCCACACCCCAGGTAAGGATCTGCCTGCCCACTTTTATATCGAGCGAATCGAGCGGGGAAAACAACGCATTAGCTTCACGCAAGTCTATCGGACCCAGCCCCTGCTCCAGATCTATATGGGAAGAATCCAGGACACCATCGTATATGAAATCGATTCTCCCTGCAAATGTTCCGATTTCTGTAAAAGTTTCGTTAAAAAGCTGCAAGCGTATTTCCCCCAATGAAGCATCTCGTTCATGGGGATCAGAGTTTGTACGCAAGCCCCCCCTGACATCAATAAAACCGTGAATATCAAACCCGCCCAAATCTATAGCACCAAGATATGCAGCAGATGTTACACACATGATTAAAATAAAAAATCTTTTCATGATCCTCACTCCTGATTAAGACTTATTACTAAAATGCCGGACAAACGGGTTTGATTCCGGCTCATTGCGAAGGGGCTTAGTCACATTCCTCAAATCATTTCCTGCTGGTTACTTCGCGCGGTGGACGTCGGAGGAAGCGTTGAGAGAAAATATTCGCATTTAAATCCAGGTTATACCTTACGTTTGAAAAAGAATTTACCGTAGAACTGCCTGTTATCAAATCGCTGGCGACGGCTTCCATAACTGTGTAGTAGCCATCAATTTCTTCAACTTTTTTCGACTCCACAGTTCTGTAAAGTTTACCATTTTTATCGTAATATTCTGAACGCATGGGAATAAAAGTAGTTTTATCCAGCCATACTTTATACTCGGCAAACTCCACGCTGTTGGGAACTTTTGGCTTATTTGATACAACGTAGTACTCGTCAGTCGTTTCTACAAGTTCATGAGTATCATCCGTCAGATTTCTTCCGGAAACGTCTTCATAGAAGAAGTCAGAGCCGACAAAACTGGTACGCTTGTCCCCTGGAGCGATACGGCGCTCAAGGTTCAAAGCCGGCAGAAACAGCCAGCGATCATCATCACCTTTTACGTTTTTCCAAACCAGGTATGCCATGCGGCGAACATCTGCAGGAGATCTGAAATAGACATAGTATTTCTGATTCTCACCCTCATTTCTGCGCAGGATTGTCATGGAGCGGGTGCGTGTGCCTCCCTGGGCATCCCGAATAGTCATTTCCACATCGGAGCTGCCATCCTTGCCTGCATAATAAAACGCCTGGTTGGATTTTGACATAAGTTCATCGCCTGTTAACTCTTTTTCTTCATTGCCCATTATGGGAGAGATTAACAGAAGGCTTAAAGCTATTGTGCTCAAGAAGATTTTTTTCATGATATTCTCCTTTTCTTGTTTTATTTTTTAGCTGTGTTTGGAAATGCACGGCGTTCGAACAGCGACAACAACGCCGGAAGTATCAATAATGTTGCGATCCATGATAGCACCATAATCGCTGCAAGGAAAGAGCCGACAGTTTTATAAGGAAGCAACGGTGCTGCCAGAAGCGGCATGAAACCAAGGGCAATCGTTATGGCATTGCGACTTATTGCTACTGCAGGAACCCTGAACATAATGGGCAGGGCTTTCAGCCAGCTTCCACGCAGGGCAACCTCATCACGTGCACGCTGCAGGAAGTGAACCGCGAAATCAACGCTCATCCCGAGTGTCAGAGCGGAAAGTACAGCTATAGGCATGTCATAATCCTTGCCTAGCCAGCCTATCATGCCGTAACTGACCAGAATCGTGACGCTCAGGGGAATCATCGACAACAGTCCGAAAAGCACAGATCGGTACAGTGCTACCATCATTATGAAGACAATCAGGAAACTGCTCGCGAGTGACCCGAACATACCAGTCACCATTTTGTCCTGCCAGACTACATTTATGTACGTCATACCGGACCAGCCCACATCGAGAGCTACCGGCGGTGGATTATTTTCAATATATTCATGAACGTCCTCAACAACCGTTTCCATGTCGATGTTGTCGCCGCTCTTCAGCTGTACCCAGAGGTTGGCTTCCTGATAATTGCGCGTAACCATATGGAAAAGGTAATCACGTCTCTTCATTCCCTCAAGCTGTGTAAACACCTGACCTACAGCCGCAGCAGTAGAAGGTACGGCTTTGTTTGCTTCATTTATTTTTTCCATCTCTATGCGCTCTTCTTCTGTGGCATCTGATGGAGCCTCTACATATGCCAGCTCATAAGCACCTTTTATAAGTGCATCGACTGCCGAAGAAGTTTTGCCCACGACCTCACTCTTTATAATATGCTCCTGCAGATCCTGCAGATAACGAAGCATTTCAGGTCGCTTGAAAAGCGGGGCTTCAAGCTCCGCCTGTTGTTCGAAAACAAAATCACGGAATGACAGATCGGTAAATTCATCACATATATCTAAAGCAGCATCCTGCAAGTCTGCACCGTCCATCTCATCGCTGACTGCTGCAAACTGATCTTCAAACAACGCTCGTATTGAATTGTCAATCTCTGTCTCTTCTGAGAGAGCTTTCAAAAGAACTTCCTTTGTCAGACCCTCGGAGTCCAGGTAGTTGATCGTATCAGCCAGTGTGTTCCAGGCTGCTCCGGTATCGTCATCGATTCTCTCGGCTTCCCTGACAAGATCAACAAAGCAGCGATTTGCATCAGCCGTAAAGACATTGCGATATAGCGGGAGGAGTCCATCGATTGCTGACATGAAACGTTTCGTTTCCGCCGGGAATTTGGCTGCGAATCTTTCTTCGGCAGCTTTTTTCATTATGGCACCTTTAGTCATGCAATCGGCAGCATCAGCATCAACTGCAGAAAAGCTCAGATAAGCCGTATACGTTCCACCGAAATGACGATTCAGCTCATCATCGGCAACCCTGATCGGATGCGACCTTGTAAACCACTTGATCGGATTGTCATTCACTCGAATGCGCATAATACCGGCTATAGCTATTGCAATTAAAACAGTGATTACAAAGACACTCGTTCTGGGGCGTCTGGCAGCAAGAAAGCCTATGCGCTCAAGAAATCTCGTCATGAAATCAGCATTGGAAGTATCATCTTCTACGAGCGGGCGCTGTTCAGCCTGCTTCAGAGACTTATTGCTTACCGCCAGCATTATGTATGCCGGTACGAGTACCATCGTAAGCAACCACGCCACAGCTACACCAAAAGCAACATGCAAACCGAAGACCTTTACCGGCGGAATAGGCGTTGTTGCAAGCGATGCGAATCCCACAAGCGTTGTCAGGCTCGTGTAAAGCATGGGCATGAACAGATACGACATCACGTGCCTGATTGTCTTCGCCTTGTCCTTGAATTGCGGATAGTAATCGTAAAACTGGCTTAATATGTGAACTGAATCCGACACAGAAATGGGTATCAGGAAAATGGCAATCATGGAGCTCATTATATGAACGTCGTATCCAAGCCCAATCAAAAGACCCATCGTCGTAATAACGCTGATTAATGCCACCAGCATCGGAGCAATGATAAGTTGCAGACGCTTGAAAAAGTAAAGCAGCAGGAGAAATATAACCAGTCCGGCAAGCGGCGCCGACACTGCCATCTGCGTAAGCATCTGAACTCCGAAAGTATCCTGCGCCACAGGCTGCCCTGTAATCATTACAAGATCATCACCATCCCAATCAGCAGTCAGTGCCTCAACCAGCTGTGAGACATTGTAACTGTAGTTCTTTGTAATTATGGGAATATAAATGCAAATTGCTTGTTCATCTTCAGCTACGAGTGTGCCGCTGTAAAGAGGATTCGACATGGCGTCATTTCGTATTACGAGCGCATCCTCTTCTGTCTCAGGCGGGTTTTCCATCAGATACTCCATCTTCAGGGAACCCAATTCTGCCTGCTTGATGTTGTCTACCAAACTGGGAGCTATCAATTCATGGTTTATTATTGCGCTGGAATAGCTGCCGTCTTCATTCTCAATGAACAGATCATTTGAATTCTGATTAAAGACAGTCGCCAGGATTCGATCCCGGCGCCCTGCCGGTCGAAGATCCAGTGTCTCTTCCCTATATGTTCCGTCATCTCCCTTACGCGTTACCCGGGGTAAACCGTCTTCTCCGCGTTTTAGGCTGAGAAGTTCGTGCGTCAGCTGATCCAGCCGGTTGAGTGTCGTAACATTAAATATGCCATTGGGGTCTGCATCGTTTACAACACCGACAATAACAAAATCATACAGGGCATATTTAGCTTTTATCTGATCATTAAAAACTCGAATCGGTTCCTGTTTTGAAAGCATGTTCTCCGGGTCATTGTCAAAAGTCACCTTCGGGAACTGCATGGCAAAAAGAACTGTTATTACGAGCGTTACAAGAATCGTCAGGACAGGAAAACGCAATCCTATTTCAGGCAGCCACGTCTTCCACCGGGCGAAGCCTGCCTCATCGCTTTCTTTCGGCACAATCAGATCAGCTTCAGCATCATTATTAATCATTTTTTGGGATGAATCTACTTTATTCATGCTTTATTGAAATATGTTCTTTAATTAATTTGTAATTTTATCGTTAAAAACTTAGAACTATATAACATAACACTTAAATGTGTCAACATGTGCGCAGCCGAAAAACGGCAACGCCCATATTAAACACTCCCTGGTGCACGGCTTGGCACAGCCGCGCCCTCCATTTTACTGATAAAGCCTTAATTTCAGTACTGGAGGGCGAACCTGTGGTGAGCCGCAGACGGTTAACAGCTACCCACTGCCCGCTGCCCACTGATCACTCTCACCCGCCCCGGCGGTCTGACAGCTTGTATATAATTTTATCGATTATATCACGGAATGATTGTGCTGCCGGCGATAACTCTGCAAGCTCTACAAAGCTCCTGCCTTCATCCCCGCTCCTGACAACCATCGGATCGATGGGTATGGACCCGAGGAAAGAAACAGCCATTTCATCAGCCATTTTCTGACCGCCTTCAGCACCGAAAATCGGTGTAACCTCATTGCATTTCGGACATGCAAATCCGCTCATGTTCTCAATCACACCCAGCACAGGGATATCAAGCTCATTGCAGAAAGAAATCGATTTTCTTACATCAACTGCTGCAACCTTCTGAGGCGTTGTCACAATTACAGCACCAGCCAAATCTGTTATCAGCTGGCAGACGGACAATGGTTCATCACCTGTCCCCGGTGGTACATCTACTACCAGAAGATCTAGTTCCCCCCACTTGACGTCCTCCATGAATTGCCGGATCACGCTCATCTTCAAAGGTCCGCGCCAAACTACGGGACTATCTGCACTTTCCAGAAGAAAACCGACAGACATCACTTTGAGTCCGCCTATTTCCACTGGCTCCATGCCATCTTCATCCCCCACCATGCGCCGCCCCTCAAGTCCGAGCATAGTTGGTATGCTGGGTCCATGCAGGTCAACATCGAGCAATCCGACGCTCTGTCCTTTAAGCATTGCTGCCATTGCAATATTCGCGGCAACTGTGCTTTTGCCCACGCCGCCCTTGCCTGACATTACAATAATTTTGTTTTTAATATGACTCAAGCGCTTTTCCAGCTTAGAGCCAGTGTCTTCATCTGTCTGATTTTCCTGTGTTGACCGGGTGGCTGAAGGGCATGAAGCCACATTGCAGGAACTACAATCTGCGGGATCGCAAGTATTGCTATCGTTTTCTTTCATAAGTTGTTAATTGTATCTGAATTGCTCTGTATTTAGTTATACTGGTTAGTGATCACACACGTTCTGCCCTGCTTTTAAAGTTCCGTTCAGGTAGCTTGTTACCAGCTCCTCAGGTGTTTGTGCGGGTAACCCGACCATTACTTCTATGCCTTGTGCAGAAAATAGATTTTGCGCTCTATTCCCCATGCCGCCCGCAAGAACAATTTTCACACCCTCTTTTGAAAGCCATGCGGGAAGTACTCCCGGTTCGTGAGGCGGAGGAGTTTTATCCTCCCGGGAAACAATTTCTTTGTTTTTAATATCTACTTCAACGATCGCAAACTGCTGGCAGTGACCGAAGTGCATGCACAAGGCGCCATTTGCGATCGGAATTGCTATCTTTGTATTAACCATATCTATTCCAATGTTGCTAAATTTAAATGTCGACAATAATACTCTCAATATGAGTTGTTTTCGAGAAAATTTTACCAATGCCCCCCGACATCAGCCGAAGTGCTTTCTTTCAGACTTCCCTCTTCAAACAATTTAAGCGCATCACCGACAGTATCTGCCTGACTTGTGTAAACCTTTACGCCTGCTGCTGAAAGAACGGCGAATGCCTTTGGACCGCAGTGTCCGCTTACAAGAACCTCTGCACCGGCTGCTGCAACATTCTGTGCAGATTGCACTCCTGCCCCCTGCATTGCGTTCAAGTTCTGTGTGTTGTCAACAATAGTAAACTCTCTTGATTCTGTATCAAAAACAAGAAATCCCGGTGCCCTTCCGAATCTCGTATCGAGAGGTGCATTTAAATCTTTACCTGATGTGGAAAAAGCTATTTTCATTTTTATCCCATAAATTAAAAGTGTTAATAAAGAGGTGACGGGTGAAGCAGACTCCACCCGCCACCGTTTAACGGATTTTATTATTTGTCGAGTTCTTCAAGTCTTTTACGGATTTCAGCAATCTCTGACTCCAGATACTCAGCCTGATTTTTCAGGAACTCCTTTTCATCTGCAGGCGCAGGTGCAGCACCAAACTGTGCCCACGCCGGGCGCCCGGCAGCATTAAACATGTTCCTGTTACGACGTCCGAAGCCGCCGCCCATACCACGGCCAAAACCACGTCCTCGCCCGTAAGCGAACCCTGCAGCATAACCCGGCATGTTGTTACCAGCGCAGAAACCGGCTGCGCGCCCCGTCATAGGTCCCATTCCGTTGGGTCCAGTTCCATCTCCTCTAGGCATAATAGCCTCCTTTCATTTTTATTTCATCTAGCCGAATTACCAGATAAATCACACAAATCTCCCGCCCTGGTGCCGCCTGCCTCGACCCATACCCCTGCCCCCTCCGCCACCACCGCCACCGCCACGACGCCTTCCACAGCAGCCGGGCATATTAAAAGCCTGCACCTCTATGTTGCCTTTGGAAAGCGTGTCAATTACCTCTTCAAGATCTCCGCATACAAATGGAACGAGCACTATCCCGGCAGAAGCCATTGCCTGCTGCAACGGCATTGATATTGCACCGCAAACAAGACGTTTTACTCCTGATTTTGAGAGCCACGTAATCTTGTCGGCTATATCATCATCTTCAAAGCGACAAAATATTTTTGTAAGACCCCCTCCTTCCGTCTTCTCCACCAGGCAAACCTCACGCGCAGTGTCAAAGCCCGGAGCTACCCTGTTGTCATAAACTGATATTGCTGTTTTCATAATATAGACCTCAGATTTTCATAAATTTCAATAATTGCACGCCTGGCGGGCGAATCTCCATATTCCACTACCGTCTGCACTGCCATCAGAGAATCGTTAACCGAGCGATCGAACGGTATTCGACCGAGTATTTTAGCTTTCTTTTTTTCAGCCATTTCTTCAATCAGGGCAGTTTGCTCTAGATTCAGATCGTATTTGTTTATTACGACGGCTGCCGGAACTTCAAACTGTGCTACAAGCCTCATTACACGCTCAAGATCATGAACTCCCGAGACTGTTGGCTCAGTTACCAGAACAACAAGATCTGTACCGGTTACTGAAGCAATTACAGGGCATCCCGTACCGGGAGGTCCATCACCTAGAAGTTTTTCCAGGCTCAATTCTCGTGTCAGTTCTGCAGCCTTGTTCCGCACCTGTGCTACAAGCCTTCCTGAATTTTCTTCAGCAACACCGAGTCTGGCATGAACCATAGGACCATAGTTTGTATCAGATACATACCATTTGCCTGTAACATTCGGGAATCCTGAAATAGCGTTCACAGGACAAACTCTTACACAAAGGCCGCAACCTTCGCAAATAAGTTCCTCTATACGATAAGTGGCGTCTGCCATTCCATTGCCCGGACCATCGGGAAAGATTGCATCAAAATGGCATAGCTCTGCGCATCTGCCACAAGCAATGCAGGCATCTGGATTGACTGTGCATTTTATACTTCCGGTAAAATCATGAGCTTCCCTCACCTCCGGTTTTATAAGAAGATGAAGATCTGCCGCATCAACATCATTATCTGCCAAGACGGAATATTCGGCAAGTTGCGCCAACGAGCTTACTACCGTTGTCTTTCCCGTGCCTCCCTTTCCGCTGATCACTGTAACTTCTTTATAATCCTTTGCCGTGCCCTTTTTAAACGGATCTGCAGCCTCTGATAACGGAACAAAGTCTTGCGATTCCGGGACGGGCGGTGCAGCTGTTTGAAGATTGTCAAAAATATTCAGCAGATTTTCCCGCAATTCAGGAAAGCGTTCTATCAGAACATCACCTTTCGAGTATGTTTCTGCATACTCGCGCTTAAAAGGAATACGACCTGCTATCGGTATTCCGATTTCTGAAGCATAGTCGGCAATTATTTTATCGACCCCGTCCGAACGGTTAATTACTATTGCAACCGGCAAACGCAACTTCAACATCAGCTCAACTGCCAACTTGAGATCGTGCAAGCCAAATGGTGTTGGCTCCGTAACGAGAATTACAGCAGAAGTGCCTCCCACAGCCTCTACAACAGAACAGGCTGTCCCAGGTGCGGCATCAAGAATGTTTAAAGCATTTTCGGAACAATGCTTTTTAAGTTCTCCGATAACCTTCGGCGCAAGTGCTTCCCCGATATTCAACAACCCGTGTGCAAAGTAAAACAATTCATTTTCCGGTGCAGCTTCTACTATCCCTATTGGAACGGGCGTTTCAGTGAGGGCACTTTCAGGGCAAACATAAGCGCACACACCACAACTGTGGCAAAGTTCATTAAACAAAATAACCTGTCCTTTTACAACAGCAATGGCATTATAATTGCATGCTTCAGCGCATTTTCCACAACCGATACACTTCGAACTGTCCCAAACCGGCTTTAGTGCCTCAACATCTTTTCTTTCCGTAAAAACAGGATTTGTAAAAAGATGGCAATTGGGTTCTTCCACATCACAATCAAGGAGACGAATCTCACGTCTTCCAGAAACTGACCTTTCCTCCTCGCGTTGAGCGAGAGCATAAACCAGATTTACCGCAAAAGTGGTTTTTCCGGTACCGCCCTTGCCTGAGGCTATTGCTATAGTTCTACCTGCTGTGTTTTCTCTTTTCATGGCTTTATATTAAGCACTTACCATGCCAACCATGAATCAAGATTGCCTCGTCTTTATAATATGCTTGTAATCAAGAAGTTAAGGCTTTATATTAAATTTTAACAAAAACAACCCGTGTAGCACCTGTGCTACAATCAGCAGAGATGCAGTTGCAAAAAAGCTACTATATTTTCAACCCAAGTGCTTTTATTTTTCGGTAGAGCGTTGTTTTATGTATGCCCAGATCTCTCGCTGCAGCTGCTTTATTGCCATTCTGTCGGGCTATAGCAGCTCTTATTGTCTGCGCATCTATAGTAGCATAAGCAGCCTTCAGCATATTTCCAGTGTGTCCGCGACTCTTGCCGATGCCGGAACCTGTCAGCGACTCCGGCAGGTGCTCTATTCCAATTCTTCCTTGAGAGCACAATATAAACGCTCTTTCAATAGCATTTTCAAGCTCCCGCACATTGCCCCGCCAGTCATGAGCCATCAACAGCGACAAAGCCTCCGTCGTGAGCCCCTCGATCCTCTTGTCTTGAAGCCTGTTGAACCTGGCGATAAACTGGCTGCTCAACAAAGCTATATCTTCCCTGCGTTCACGAAGTGGCGGCAGCTCAATCCGCACCACATTAATCCTGTAATACAGATCTTCCCGGAAAACCCCCTCTTTACACAATTGCAGCAAATCTGCGTTTGTGGCTGCGATAATCCTTACATCAGCCTTTTCAGACTTGGAAGACCCCAACGGCTCATATACTCTCTCCTGGAGTACGCGGAACAATCTGACTTGCATGGCAGTGCTGATTTCTCCAATTTCATCGAGAAAGAGAGTTCCACCTTTAGCAATGGCAAACCGCCCCGGCTTATCCCTGACTGCGTCAGTAAATGCTCCCCTCTTGTAGCCGAAAAGTTCTGATTCAAGCAGGGAATCCGGCAATGCGCCACAATTTATGGCAACGAAGGGGTTATCCTTGCGTGGGCTGTTCTCATGTATAGCGCGTGCCACAACCTCCTTGCCTGTACCGGTCTCTCCCTGAATCAGAACGGTACTCGGGCTTGCAGCTATTACCGGAATTATCTCAAGCACGCGTTGCATTGCAGGGCTGTTGCTCGTAATTCCTTCTGCTATGTTGCGCCCCTCAAGTTCTTCGCGCATAGCTTCTATATCCGACATATCACGAAAAACCTCGGCACCACCGATAACCCTGCCTTTGGAATCTCTCAATACTGCTGTCGAAATACTTATTGGAATTCTATCTCCATCTGCAGTAACTATGTAAGCTGACTTACCGATAATTTCACGGCCCCCCTCAACAGTTTCCCGAAGGGCACATTCTGCTCCGCACAAACTTGATCTGAAAACTTCGGAGCACAGACGCCCCAGCGCCTCTTCTCTTGGCACACCGGTAATCTTTTCAGCTGCGCGATTGAAAGAAGTTATACGC
>JAAZFF010000303.1 GCA_012511845.1 Lentisphaerota bacterium | reverse complement strand
CACCCCTGAATATATGAGCCCTGAGCAGCTGAGAGGGGGAGTGCCCGACCCTACTAATGATATCTATGCACTGGGTATTGTCACATATCTCATGCTTACTGGAAAGTTCCCGTTCCCGATTGATATAACTACAGAAATGCTGCTGACAGGCTTTAAACCCAATTTTTCAGGTATCCCTGATAATCTTGCGCAGGTCCTGTCGTATGCCACCGAATTCGAAGCTTCAAACAGATATCAGTCTGTCACCGAATTTGTCAACGCCGTATTAGCGGCTTCAGGTATTCCGGAAGGATATTACAGCACAGATAAACCGGTCGTCATTACCCGGGGGAGTGAAAATCTAGACGGCCGGACAGCGCAGCCCGACTCTACAGTGCTCTGATTTCACTACACATAGTCTTTTGATATTATAATAATTTTACATTTCTAATTAATAAACAGGAAAAATATAATGAAAGTTGCAGAGTTTTTTAAAAAAAATAACTTCCATAAAGAAGTAGATACAAAATCACTTCTTAAAGAATTTGATTCCCAGATGAGCTCCGGTCTCGACGGGAACATAAAGTCACTCAAAATGATCCCGGCTTACCTTGATATTGAAAAGCCTGTTCCGTCAGATACTCCTGTGATTGTTCTCGATGCCGGTGGTACCAATCTGAGGGTCGCTGTGATCTGGTTTGATAAATCTGGCAAACCCAGGATTGAAGACTTCAATAAATACCCCATGCCGGGAACAACGGGCGTTGAAATGGGATATGATGAGTTTTTTGACAAACTGGCAGAATACATAGAACCCGTCTCAAAAAGAGCTGGAAATATCGGCTTCTGCTTCTCGTATGCAACTGAAATAACTCCAACGCTTGATGGCAAACTCCTGCACTGGACGAAACAAGTCGCTGCACCGGAGGTTGAGGGCAAAATGATCGGCACGGGGATAGCAGAGGCACTTAAAAAACGAAATGGAATAGTTCTCGATGTCAGAATTCTCAACGACACAGTAGCAACACTCCTGGCTGGTAAAAGCGCAGGAATGTCACGCCGGTATTCCTCATATATCGGTTTCATACTTGGTACGGGAACGAATATTGCATACATAGAATCTAATAAAAACATAGGCAAGGTTTCCGGTCTGCCACACGATAGAAGTATGGTCATAAACGTGGAGTCCGGCAATTTCGATGGTGCGCCACAGTCAGATATAGATAAACGTATGGATGCCGCTACGCGTGACCCTGGGGTTGGTACTTTCGAAAAAATGATATCAGGCGGCTATATGGGCGGTCTGGGTCTAGCAGTACTGCAAAGTGCAGCTGAAGAGGGGCATTTCTCAAAAACAGCTGCAGAGTCTTTCCTTACATGGAACGATCTTTCCACTAAAGATTTCGATGATTTTGTAGCGAACCCGTTTATAACCGGATCACAATTCGATCAGGTAGAACTGAATGATGCAGACAGGCGCATAATAATGGAACTTGGCGAGACAGTCTTCTGCAGGGCTGCCGGTCTTGTTGCTGCTAATGTATCAGCTGCTGTTCTGCGTTCAGGTGCCGGACGTGACAAACTACATCCCGTTTGCATAAATATAGACGGATCCACATACTATAAAACAAGGTCCGTCTTCTTTAAATCACGTGTCGAACAAGGATTGCGTGAAATACTTGGGGGCAGGGGAGTCCACTTCGAGACTATTTCGGTCGACGACGCTCCTATGGTAGGCGCTGCTGTTGCCGGACTTATTGCTTAATTTATGGAAGGGAGTTAAACGAAATGATTATACGTACACGAGCATACGCTAGAGCCGCCCTCATAGGGAATCCATCCGACGGATATTTCGGGAAAACAATCTCATTCACATTCAAGAATTTCTGTGCCGAAGTCACGCTGTACGAAACTCCGGAGCTGGAAATTCTCCCTACTGAACGCGACAGCTCCTGTTTTGCCAGCATTGACGATCTGGCTGAAGATGTGCGCCTGTTCGGCTACTACGGTGGCATACGATTGCTTAAGGCGGTAATAAAAACATTTCACGATTACACACACGCTCATGGTATTAAGCACGATAACAGAAATTTCACGATACGATACGAATCCAATATACCCATCCTTGTTTGACTTGACTGATCAAGCGCCATAATCACTGCGTGTTATCGTGCCCTCATGGCATTCTACGGCATCACAATACCGAAACCAGAGTTGGCAAATTTAATACGTGATACAGAGCTGAAAGAATTGGGCATATCTGCCGGACTCCAGGATCGTGTAATTCAAGTTTTTGAGGGACTTGTTTACATGGATTTCGATAAAGACCTCATTGAGAAGCAGGGGTACGGTAATTACGTCTCTCTCGATCCTGCAACACTTCCCAATTTGTATATTGCCTACAGGACTGATCTTTCCGAAATATCTGATGTCTTTCATAATAACATTAGAGGTCGTTTTTTTGCCGGAGATGAAACTATCATTG
>JAAZFF010000302.1 GCA_012511845.1 Lentisphaerota bacterium | reverse complement strand
GTACATCATGAAGGAAATTATTACCCCTATGGAGATATCGCCTCTTATTGCAAGCCAGCCACCAGCAACAACGACTATCAGAAACGACACGTTGTTAATCATGTTCATGGCGGGGCCCATCAATCCACCACGTGTTTCCGCCTTGAAAGCGAGGCGGCGCACTTCACCTACTATTGCGTCGAATTCATCAACAACAAATGGTTCGCGACAGAAAGCCTGTACAACTCGTTGACCGGTGATCATCTCCTCTGCCATGGCGTTCATTTCCCCTACCATGCGTTGGCGTTGTCTGAAAATCTTTCGAGATATTTTAACAATGCTGTGTCCCACAGCGTATGATAATGGGAGAGTTATGCATGCCACCAGCGTCATTTTCCAACTTATGAAAAGCATAAAGGTAAAGGTTCCAATGAGAGTAAGAACAGTACCTGCAAAATTGAGGATGCCGGGGCCCAGAGTGTTTGCCACCATATCAGCGTCGTTGGTGAGCCGACTCATAAACTCACCGTGCGTTATGTTGTCAAAGCGTGCTATCGGAAGGGTTTGAACGTGATGGAAAATCATCCGACGCAAATCACGTACAGAATGATTGGAAAGTATGGTCGTTCCGTATCCCTGTATGACTCCGCAGATCTGTCCGATAATATTAGCCGCCAGGCCTATAGCCATTACTTTTCCTATTTCATAAAAGTTTACAGCTTCATCGGGCTTATCCAGCGTCATTAAATCAATGGCTTTGCCGAGAACGCGCGGCCAGATCAGACCTGTTACAGAGCCGATGGCAAGGGATATCATCAGAAGAAAAATAAAGCGGCGCCTTCCTTTTAACAAGCGGAAAAGACGTCGGAATGTTGCAACGGGATCCTTGGCATGTTCTACAACTCCATATCGCCCGTGTCTGCCTCTTCCATGACCGGCTCGCATTATGCGGTTGGGGGTTCCGCCGGATTTTACAGCATCAACCCGGGAATTCTTCAAATATCTGGATTTGTCAGGACGCATCGCTGATCTCCCTGAGTGAATCCTGCGAATCACATATTTCACGATAAGTCGCATTTGTACTTAACAGCTCTTCATGAGAGCCTATTCCTGTGATTGCCACATCCTCAAGAACAACTATTCTATCAGCGTCCATCACCGAACTGATGCGCTGGGCAATTTTTATTACAGTCATGCCCCGCATTTCTTTGCGTAGGGCTTCCTGAATTCTTGTTTCAGTAAGGACGTCTACTGCCGACGTGCTGTCATCTAGTATCAGTATTTGCGGACGCCGGAGCAGCGCTCTTGCGATTGATATGCGCTGCTTCTGACCTCCGGACAGTGTTACACCTCCCTGTGCCATGCTGGTATTGTATCCCTCCGGGAAGCTCATTATAAAATCATGTGCGCCGGCTATTCTGGCGTAATGCTCCACTTCGTCATCAGTAGCGTATTCGTCACCCCAGCGTATATTTTCGGCAATAGTGCCAAAAAACAGGCGTGTTTCCTGCATGACAATACCCATACTGTAACGCAGTGCCTCAAGAGTGTATTCCCGGATATCGCGATCTCCTATTAAAATTGCCCCTTCCGTAGGGTCATAGAATCTGGGCAGGAGATTAACAAGAGATGTTTTGCCGGAACCGGTAGCCCCCATTATTGCCAGGTGTTCTCCATCTTTTATATGGAGTGAAATATTCTTTAAAACAGGGTCGCCCACGGCTGCCGGGTATTTGAACGAAACCCCTCTGATTTCTACAGAACCGTTTTCCGGTGATTCATCTATACTGCCGTCTACAATAGATGGTTCAGTTTCAAACACCTCATCGATTCTTCTTACAGATACTGCTGCGCGGGACAGATGCATTATCTGGTGACTCAGCATTATGAGCGACATCATTACCTGCGTAGCATAATTTATTATGGCGGCTACTTCACCTATTTGTATAAGCTTCAGGTTTATATCTCTGGCGGCAATAAATACTATCGCAATAACTGTAAGGTATTGCACAAACGAAAGCCAGGGCCCCAGAGCCACCATAATCTTGCCTGTTCTTACGCTCGTTTCTGTCAACCTCTCATTTGCATCATCAAATCTCTCACGTTCATACGGCTCGCTTGCGAAAGCTTTTACTACGCGTATACCTGTAAGGTTTTCCTGCATTACTGTGTTTACGTCATCGAGACGTTCCTGAATCCTGCGGTAAAGAGGGCGAACTACACGTATTCGCCATATCACCAGACCGGAAAGGATAGGGGCTGCTGCCAGAAGAGGGATGGAAATCTTCGGATTAGTTGTCAGTACAAGATAAATACTGCCCATAAGCAGGAAAGGGGATCGGAAAAGCATCCGGGTAACCATGGATATTCCGTGCTGTATCATTCCTATATCGCTTGTAAGGCGTGTAACAAGAGAACCGGTGGTAAACTTGTCGGTTTCCGCAAATGAAAACTGTTGGATGTGTCTGAACAGCGTGCGCCGTAATTGCAGTCCCCATGAAAATCCGGCATAATTGGAGCATAGCATGCTCAGATACCCTGCCAGCAGTCCGACCAGTGCGCACACGAGCATGCGTATCCCGTACTGGAAGATGGCAGAACTGTCGCCCGCAGCTACACCGCCGTCTATAATATGACTCATCAGTTTCGGCTGCATTAAATCCATAGCCACTTCGAGAACCATAAACGTAGGTGCGAGTATCAACCATATTGTGTAGGGGCGAAGCAGCTTAAATATCCGGCTCATTTATCTATAATAATGTACCGCGCCAATTAAGTTTGCGGCGAAGGGTTGCAAAAGGAGAGTAATTCGGCAGCATGACAAGGCGTACTGTTTTATTTGACTCAGTAATCTTTACATAGTCACCGGTGCATAACGGTACGCCGGTTTGTCCATCGACGGAAAAATTAAGAGGGGTGCATGCTCGCGAAACTCGTACGATCAACTCACATGATGTAGGTAAAACAAGAGGTCTTGAAGTGAGTGTATGCGGACATATAACGCTTAATACAAGAGCTTGCGTATCCGGCATAACAACAGGACCCCCTGCCGAAAGCGAGTAAGCTGTGCTGCCTGTAGGCGTAGCAACAATCAGACCATCGCAGAGAAATGCCGTGACGTCTTCGCCGTCTACGTGCAGGTCAAGACCTACAACTCGACTCGAGTTGCCACGCATGGCAACAACATCATTAAGCGCATGAGCGGGTGGGAAAAGGGATATGTCGTCCCCATCGAATATTTCCGCCCTGATCATCAGGCGTTCACTTATTTCGTACGTTTTTTCAACAAGACTGCTAAACACAATATCAAGCTCATCAATCCCCGCACACGTGAGATATCCCAATGAACCGATATTTATGTTTACGAGGGGGGCGTCACTGTTTGTTGTATGCACGGCTCTTAAAACAGAGCCGTCACCTCCTAGCACGAGGTTGAAATCGTACGCTTCACCGGAATCAGGCTCAACTATCTCAATGCCGAATCTGGACGCAGCACTTTGAAGTTCGCACAGGGCGGCATCGGTGCCTGCGATTGTCCTGTTTAATATTACCGCAACTTTCATTTTTTAAACGTTTACAACGTACCTTCCCTACTTCCACTCTTTTGATGCCGTTAATTCTATCACCTTGTGATACACAACTCAAGTATTTGAAGTCAGCACGAGAGTGGGTAGTTGCAGAAGACAGCGATCAGTGGTTAATAATCACTTTCAAAGCACTCATCATAACTATCGCTTGCACGATTTTTAAAATTTTACCCCAAATCTGCGGAAGATTTTGCGCGGTGGTCTGCTCCGGGGTCTTTTTCTTTCTGGAATACACTATTCTGTCTGCTATTGCCATGACAGACGTGATTTGAGAGCCAAGACGTATCCTGGCCCATAT
>JAAZFF010000301.1 GCA_012511845.1 Lentisphaerota bacterium | reverse complement strand
GGAGACGCAGAGGGGGAGAAGGCGCAGCGAGCTGCGGGATAGAAACTACCCACTGCACACTACTCACTGGCACGGCTTGCCGTGCCATGGGCGAATGTCCTCATGAGCCGTTGTTGCGAAGCAACCTCAAGTGGACAGAGTGGACAGGGTGGACAAATCCCGAGTCCCGAGTCCCGAGTCAAAATCGATCTTTCGATTCCATCGATTCTATCGGCAGTTCATTGACGCAAGCCCATCACGTAAGCACGTCACCTCAGCCATCACGCAAGCCCACCTGCCTCACAGCCATCGCAGCTTGCTGCGCCTTCCCATCCCTTCCCCCGCGCCTCCCAAGCTCCGCGTTCTCCGCGTCTCCGCGTTGTTAAATCCAGCACCCCCTTCGCCTTGTTCGTGTGGTTCGTGTGGTTCGTGGTTCCTATCCCCGCGCCTCCCAAGCAAACTGCCCACTGCACACTACCCACTGGTACGGCTTGCCGGGTCTGTCCGCAACCAGCGCAATGTGGCATCGCCACACCCTTCGGCAGTGGATAGTAGTTAGTGGGCAGTGGGCAGTGGGCAGTTTCTTAGCAGGCGCCCCCGGCACGCAAACCCATCAACCACCCATCAACCACGGCGCGCTACGGAGAGCGACGCCCTACCTTGCCATCACGCAAGCCGGGGCAAGCAAATATCTTTTTCTTGAAGCAGAGGATGTTTATAGGCTACAATCAATGTTGGTTCAATTCTTAAAGCGCACTTTGATAAAAATCAGGCGCTATTTGTTCTATTTATTTTAAATTTGTGTTTCCAATGAGAAAAGTAATAACATACGGTACGTTCGATTTGTTCCATTATGGACACGTACACTTGCTTCGCCGGGCGAAAGAGTTGGGCGATTTCCTTATCGTGGCACTCTCAACAGATGAGTTTAATGAAAAGGAAAAAGGCAAGCATACTTATTTCACTTATGAGCAGCGTAAACTGATACTCGAAGCGATAAAATATGTTGACCTTGTAATCCCGGAGGAGACCTGGGAACAAAAAAGCAATGATGTGAAGAAGTACGGAGTGTCGTGTTTTGTTATCGGCGATGACTGGCGGGGCAAATTCGACTTTTTGAAGGAAGATGGCTGTGATGTCGTTTACCTGGAACGAACACCTGAAGTTTCGTCGTCTGCAATAAAGACAGATTACGCACTTGGTGAACGCAAGGCATAAAATGGAGCACGGTGAGAGAAAAACGGAATCTGCTACGTGGTGGCAGAGGCGGATGATTACAGTAAACGGAATCATAAGGCTGTCGGCGCAGATTGTGCGAGTTCTCAAGTCGGGATGCTTTGACGGCAAGTGGTATATCAGGCAGCGCCCGAATCTGAGTACGACAAAATGGCCTGCTGTTATCCATTACGTGTTTCGGGGATGCGTTGATGATCCGTCGCGTGACTTTTGCTCGCAGGAGTATCTGCACATGAATCCTGATGTGGCACGGGCGGGAATACCGGCATTATTGCATTATGAACGTTATGGCAGAAAGGGCGGGCGAAGAGTTTCGCTTCTGCAAACGGGATTCGAACCCGTTTTCCCGGCACAGGCTGTAGAATTTACGATGGAGTTCTCAAAGAAACCGCCGGTTCATCGTCGTACAGCTATATTTGCTTCTTACTCGGGTGACGGCAACATTGAGCCTTACGTGGTTCATTATCTGCGCGGATTATCTGAAGTTTGCGATAATATAATTTTTGTTTCAGACAACCCTCTTTTTGAAACGGAAAGCAAAAAGCTGGATGGGATTGTTTCAACGATGCTTGTTGCTCGGCATGGAGAATATGATTTCGGTTCGTATCGGCGCGGATGGGATTGGGCGAAGGCGCACGGGTTGCTCGAAAATGTAGATGAAGTAGTTTTCTGCAACGATTCATGTTACGGACCCTTTCATCCCTTTGGTACGGTATTTGAGACAATGGCTCAGCGCTCTTGCGATTTCTGGGGTTTGACCATGTTTCAGATAAAAGACAAAGTGGCAGATGCAATGCGATTGCATTTTCAATCATTTTTTCTAGTGTTCCGAAAGAGCGTTTTTAGTTCAAAGAGTTTTGAGGATTTTATTTCAAGCATTAAGAAACTTCCTGAGCCGACACGAGAATACGTTATAGAACGCTATGAGTTTTCTTTAACCAGCATGCTTGAGGATTCCGGGTTTTCGTACGATTCATTTGTACCCAAAGAATTTTGTTGCAAATACAAAGTTCTGCCAACGTATCTGCCGTCTCTCACGCTTAAGCGATACGGTATGCCGCTTTTGAAAGTTAAAACATTCGGAGACAACCCGTGGGCAGAATCGCCCCGTAAAGCACTGCGCATGGCAAAACGGCTGAATCGGGAACTTTATGCCGACATGCTACCGCACTTTAACAGAAGGCTGGATGCATTTAAGAAGCAGATTAAGAACCGAAAGCTTCCGCGTATAGATTTAGATGCGCATCAGGCGTCCTTCGGAAAAAAGATCGCGAAGATACGGGCGCGTATTGATAACGGTCTGCCGGTGCGAACGACATTCCTTGTTTCTTCTGCTTCGATGTTCCCTTCGCGTCCGTTATTTGAGGTAATGCTCGATGACCCGATTTTTGAACCGCGCATAGTTGTAGTTCCCGGGGATACGAGTCAGAACATTGAAGAGCTTTCCCGGGAGTTGAAAATTCTTGAGGAAGAGCTGCCTTCAGCGGGAATCATTTTTTCATGGACAGGTGACGAGATCATTCCCTGGCGTGACATCTCGACGGATTCTGATCTTGTGATTTACAATTCTCCGTACGCCAACTCTC
>JAAZFF010000300.1 GCA_012511845.1 Lentisphaerota bacterium | reverse complement strand
TGCGACGCCCCCCGCGGGGGGCGTTCATGATGCCTACCCGTAAAACCCTGCGGGTTCCACGGGACCCAAGGCACATGAACAAATGTTGTCCTTGAAGTGAAATTACAGACAATATATTACACCACCGTACACATACCTTGCACCTGAATCAGGAGAGCTGGCTGTAAAGTACGTCGCTGCTAACGGTGCAAACACATACCACATGTATGGTTTCACTAATGAGGAGGCACATAACGCAATTATTTATCCACGTTATATCGGAGATGTTTTAGCAACTCTCGATTACCCTTTCACTGGCAATAACGGTGATGTGGTTTATGTCTGTTACGATTTTACAGACAAAGGCCAAAATATGAACGCATGGAGTAACAAGGAAGAAGTCGGCACGTTCATGGAAGGCGATACTCTGGCTAAACACACCATTTCAAACCTTCAGGAAAAAACTTCATACATAGCATACTTCTGCGTTTCAAACGGCAACTCAATTGCTTGGTCACACCCCGTGTCCTTCACTACATTTTCGAGCATGCCTGTTCTGAATACACGAGAAGCGAGGCAGGGACCCGACAGGGGGATGCAGCTTTCAACAGAAATCGTTTTCCCCGGTACGACAGGTACGTGCAACCTGAGTCTCGAGTATGGTCCTCTTGCAGATAAATCAGTCACAAATACAGTGACCGTTGGCTCATTCACAAATCAAGGTGAGATTGTATCAACCAAACTCATTGATTTAACAGACGGCACACCATATTGGTACAGATTCATTGCGGAAAGCGGCAGTCTGGTCACAATTACACCTGATGGAGAATTCATGGCTTACGAACGTATGTCCATGGATCCAATCGTATACGTAAACCCAGCAAACACAATTACAAACGAAAATGTTTCAATGATCGAAACACAAATGTGCCTCGACATCAATGAACCGGGCGGTGTCTGGGTCAGCAGTAAACCTGATTCTCAATTCAGCTTTTTCTGGCATTCGAAAAACATTTATATTGACTATGGAACTCATATAGGTGCCGTGCCAATTACACACACAGATTCATTCAACAAACCAAAACGTCTGAAAATTTCAACAACGTTCGCTTCGGATGATCACTGGAACGAGGGCAACAGTTACGCTTTTGGTTTCTGGGAAGATCCTCTCCCGCCGAAAGGCACCATGGGAGCCGGCATGACAGGTATACTCATGGCATGGAGCTATGAAACACAGAAAACAACCCTTTCAATAGTATATAAGGCGCAGATATTGAAATCCTTTGATATCACAGAACTTTCAGAAGGACCTCTTCTGGGCGGGCATAGCCACTCAGCAAGTTTTGAAATAGATCGCCGAAAGGGAAATATTTTCAACGTCTATTTTGATGGCACCATGATTGAAGGTGCGTATGTAAATGGCGATCTCGGAGCTGACGAGGACACCATCTACGCAGGTTTCCAGACCGGCCACAAGTCATACGTATTCGACATGCTGCTCGAGGGAGCAAACGAACACCCTTCAATAATAGTAATTAAATAAACACACAATCACAGAAAGAACTGTATCCTTGTTTAAAAAATCAAATAAAGGGATCAGCTTATCACTGCTCCTTTGTCTTATTTTTTCGATAAATGTTTTCGCAAAACCTTCAATAGTAAAAATAGAAGGAACAAACGGCACTTTCCGGCTTATTCGTAACGAACAGCCGTATTTCATAGAGGGCGCAGGCGGAGGTGCCTCGAAAAAACTCCTTTCAGAATTAGGAGGCAACAGTTTTCGAACATGGGGCTCAGATCAAGCTAAAAAAGAACTGGACGAAGCTGAAAAAAATGGCCTGACAGTAATGATCGGCTTCTGGCTCGGTCACGCAGGTCATGGATTCAACTATACTGTTGAAGAGTCACTTAACAGAACAACTGAAGCCATTCTCAAAACTGTTCGCGAACAAAAAGATCACCCTGCCCTGCTATGCTGGGCTCTCGGGAATGAAATGGAACTCAGTAATCCGCATGTTGAAACAATGTGGAAATATATCAACGAACTTGCCGGACTCGTTAAGGAAATTGATGGGAATCATCCCGTTTGCACAGTAATAGCTGAAATTCCCGAAGAAAAAGTCCGCCAGATAGAAAAACTTTGTCCCAATATAGACTTTGTGGGAATAAATACGTACGGAGGCTCCGGCTCCATTGCAGAACGCTGGCGTTCGTCAGGAGGCACCAAGCCATACGTTATCACCGAATTCGGACCTCCCGGACCGGGAGAAACGGGACGTTCTTCATTCGGTGTACCGCTGGAAATGTCGAGTACTGAAAAAGCCGCTTGGTATAAACAAGTCTACGGACAAACTATACTCAAAGATAAAGACAAGCTATGCCTCGGCTCCTATGCTTTTATATGGGGCTGGAAAGTGGAAGCTACCCCAACATGGTTTGGAATGCTGCTTCCCGACAAATCTATTCTAGGTTCAGCCCAAGCAATGCAGGAGTTGTGGGGACATTCAGAAGTCACAAATCGCTGCCCTGAGATAATAACGTTTAATCTTGAAAACGATGACTTGATTAACAACAGTGAAATTGTCGAAGCATCCTGCCTTGCCGAAGATCCCGATGGAGATGAACTCACTTGGAAATGGGTGCTCATATCCGATAACGTTACATACGGCGACACCGGATTAGGCTTGCCCATGCCGGAGAGTTTTGAAGATGCTATTATAGATGGACAGGGAACGAATAAAGTAAAAGTAAAATTCCCGGGCGGTAGTAAATACCGTTTATATGCCTATTGCTTCGACGGTAACGGCAATGCTGCGTATGCAAATCGTCCCGTTCGCGTTCAAGGCACTGCTTTTAAAATAAAACTTCCGGAAGAGAGTGTTCCATTCCCGGTATACACAAACGGAACTTTCAATGTGTGGTTCCCTTCCGGGTATATTGGGAACGCAGGAGCCCTGTCACTTGATGGACATTTCAAATTAGAATCCGGTTCTGAAAATAAATGTATCAGTGTTTCGTATACCGACAGCAATGGCTGGGCGGGAGTCTTCTGGCAGAACCCTCCCAACGACTGGGGGGAACACCCTGGGGGAAGAAATTTAACCAAGGCAAAAAAACTTGTTTTCTCGGCACGGGGAAAAGAAGGCGGTGAAAAAGTTGTTTTCTTCATGGGTGGAATTACAGGCAAACCGTATAGCGACAGCGATAAAGCCGGACTGGAAATTATTACCTTAAGTAAAGATTGGACTCTTTACACGATTCCGCTTGAAGATCTTGATCTTACGCATATTAAAACTGCTTTCGGTTTCACACTGGCTGCAGAAAACAAACCGATAGTCTTTTACCTGGATAACATAAACTTCATGCCGTAAGCCCGGCTTGAAACCGTACACGTTCACAGCGCAGCGGTACACGTTTCACGTACATGAGGAAGAGAATGCAGTTTACTCATGAGCCCTCAAGCTTCATCCGTTAACTACGCCGAGGCAAGCCGAAACTGCCGTTTGGAGGGTGAGCGTCCCCGCGAACCGCAGGCGATTCTAAGCGGCTCATGAGGACATTCGCCCTCCAGCTTTCTTGCGCCGACACTCTTCTTTGACCGTATTGACTTTATTGAGATAGCTTCGCCACCACGGCGGTTTTGGAAAAACGCGCCCTACCTTTTTGTGCCTCCAAAGATCTGTCCACTGCCCACTGCCTACTGATCACTGCCCGGCTTGCCTGGTCTATAAGGTGTTTTGAATTTATTTCCCAGTTTTGAGTGAAAACTCTTGACATTTGAAGAACACGTGTGCTAAACTCTAGTGATTCAGAGGGAGAAAGCTCGATCTGTTCGAAAAGACATTGTTAATCATTACAACAAATGAAAGTAAAATCACCAATGAAAAGACTTAGATTCTCTGTATTTATGACACTGATTGCTGTCATAGCCACTTCTTATACTTTTGCCGCTGTTATCTATTGGCAAAATCCCAGTGCCGGTTTCCTCCAGACTTCGGCAAACTGGTTTCCCAATACTGTTCCAGGTGAGGACGATACTATTTCATTTGCCGTTGCAGGCACCTCAGTCATACTTGCCAACGGCGACCTCTCCGTAGCGGAAATATCACATGGTAACGGTAAAATCACGCTTGATCTTGATGTTTATACAATTGCCCTGTCAGGCAACTTCACATCAACGGGAGCGGAAGGTTCTTCATTCAACATCGAATCGGGCAAGCTTGCTATAGAAAATGAGATGAAAATAGATGGCTCTACCCCGGCTGTTTTCACTATCTCCAGAAGCGATTCAGAACTTGATTTCAAACAGGGATATGTTGGTTTTTCTTATCCCGGCAATAAATTCATAGCGTCAGATGGCGCTAAAATCACAACGGCAGATTTTTTCCGTATCGGACATGGCGGCAACTCAAAGAATAACACAGTCATATTCGATGGAGAAGACACATCTTTTATTTCAACTTTCGGAGGAAACAACAGGTTTTTTGAATCAGGCTCAGATAATAAAGTCTGCGTTTCAAATGGAGCCTATGTATCATTCTCTGCCGCCGAGCTGCGCACAGCCTGGAACTCAAATGCACGTAACAATATTATTAATATTGACGGTACAGGAACAGTATTTTCCGTAAAAAGGTTATTAAACGGTAATAACGGAGTGTCAAATCTTGTTCATGTTTCGAGAGGAGGTACTCTTGAAGTCCGTGGTGAATACCAGTCTCCCGAGCGTACCGGCACGTACAACAACCTTATCGTGGAAAATGCCTGCCTGTACTCCCCTCCGACAGTCGTTACCTCAGTAGTGGAAGAAGTAACAACCTACACAACAAACTACAATGCATCATTTAATATCAAAAACCCGACTACAGAACTTATTCTGACCGGTCCGGAAACACGTGCTGATACCCATACTGTACAATTGCATAGCGGCAAAATGTTCGTTCTAGATGAAGCTGTATGGACGAACAGGAAAACTATCGCAGTTGGCATGGCAAACAACCCCAACTCAGAAATGGTTATCAGCAATGCATTTGTCACCAACCTTGATGTTACCTTCAATATAGGAAACAATTCAACAAACTGCCTCCTTCTTGTTACGGCAGGTTCTAAAATACATAATGTTGGATATTTCGATATAACCGGAACTGATTCAAGGATGATAATTGAAGGGGAAGGAACATATGTCCATACGGGGCGTGGTTTCAGACCCAACCTTTCCGGTCATAATGCAAGCCTTCACATAAGAGATGGTGCAACTGCAGTTTCTCCAAGTGGTTTTGCACTTGAAATCACTCGCTCAAGCGGTACCAACAATCTTGTATATATTTACAACGGCGGATCCTTGACAAACAATGGCGATATCCGATTAGGCCATAATAGTGTTAATCCGAAAAACAACTATCTGCGTGTTGAAAATGGTACTATCGTATGCGCTTCTTCGATATACAATCAATACGAAAACTACATTCAGATAAAAGGTACAAACTCGCTTATACAGACGAAAAACCTATATCTGGCAGGAACAAGTGAAGGAGCAATCGAGTTTTTCCCGCCCGAGAATGCCGACCCGTTTACACAACCGGTAATACAGGTTACGAACTATACATCGATCAATGGCATTAACTCCAGATTGCTGATTGATGAAAAATCAGCACGGAAGTGCGCTGTGAATGGCGGTGGTTCGTACACAATTCTAACGAATCTTTCCAACAATGCCATTACGGCGGAAATTCCCGAAGAAAATATTTTCAAACCGGATGAAGTAAATGTGGTTCAAACTAAATATGCGATTGTTGTAGAAATCCCTGACCTTTCAGGCACACTTCTTATCGTCAGATAATTATATTTTCAACGCTTAAAATCTATTCATAATCGGCGAAAACTCCGCTTATATAAATTATATGAAAAAAATGAAATTTATTCCTCACCTCATTGCTTCGCTGGCTGTTACATCAGCTCTGGCATCAACAAAGATGGTGCCCGACAACCCTGTTAACGACTTTGCAAGACGTTCACTGCGCGAATCGGCATCTGTCGTTTCCGACGGTGCAGGACCGCGCCTCAGAATGATTTCGCCCAAAGCGATGCCAAACATGTGGGACGTTCAGTGCTCAATAGACGTTCCTGTAATAGTAAAAAAAGGCGATATGATAGTCGTCACATTTGCTGCTCGCGGCAAGAGTGCTTTCGGCAATGCCCGCTGGACTGTAAAATTGCAGGATCGTAAAAACATCGGACTTCTCCGCCATGATATTCAAAGCGGTCCGGAATGGAAACTGTACCGTTATGCTGAAACAGCACTGCGCGATTACACAGCGGATGAACTTTCGATCGGTCTCTTTTACGGACATGACAGGCAAACAGTTGAAATGAGCGGATTCACACTGGAGAACCATGGAGCGATCTCCAAGGATGCGTTACCCGCACCCCCGGCTCTCCCGAAATGGAAGGATCCTGAAATAACTGCCCCCGATCCGGAAAAACCCATGGAATGAGCTATTTTCGATGTTAATTAACCCAATAGAATTGGGGTGTTTTGAAC
>JAAZFF010000299.1 GCA_012511845.1 Lentisphaerota bacterium | reverse complement strand
CGCTTATATCGTGCGTTATGAAAAGATATGCAAGATTAAGTTCACGCTGCAAATCTACGAGAAGATTCAGCACTTGTGCCGGAACGGAATCATCAAGTGCACTGACAGGCTCGTCGCAAATTATTACACGCGGTTGTAATGCAATTGCTCGTGCAATGCTTATGCGCTGACGTTGCCCGCCTGAAAATTCATGCGGATATCTGAAAGCGGCTTCCGGCGGCATCCCGACAAGATTTAATAGCCTTGCTGCTTCGGAAATACGTTCAGAACGTTTGATGATTCCATGGAAAACAGCACCTTCAGTAATTATATCGCCTACTGACATGCGTGGATTCAGTGAGGAAAACGGATCCTGAAAAACCATTTGTACATCACGTTTAACAGACATGGATCTGTTAGAATAAACCTGATTGCCATCGATATGAATTTCCCCTTTTGTTGGTGTCTCCAAACCTGCAATCATTCTGGCAAATGTTGTTTTTCCACAGCCGGACTCTCCGACGAGTCCAAGCGTTTCTCCCGGATAAAGAGAAATGTTCAAGGATTTGACAGCGTGGACAGTTTTAAATTTTTTATGGAGCTCTTTTGAGCGAATAACAGGTTCCGCTGCATAGTCGGGATTTGGAAGTTTTGTAGAGAGCGCAGTTTTAGATTTGGAATGGAGCCTTGTTTCCGCAGTGGAGTTTATCCATACGAGGCATCTTGTACTGTGAGTTTTGGAATTTTCGAATTTCTTCAGCTCCGGATGGGTTGAGTTGCATTCGGAAATGACAAATTGACATCGATCATGGAAGCGACAACCGGCAGGATATGAAAGCAAGGAGGGTACTGCGCCCGGTATTGCTGCAAGACGTTCACCCGGTCTGCTGTTTGACGGCATAGCATCGAGCAGGGCGCGCGTATATGGGTGACCGGGAGAGTGGAAAACTTCTTCAACATTGCCGGTTTCAACAATTTCGCCGGCATACATTACAGCAATTCGCGAACAGGTATTGGCTACTACACCCATGTTGTGAGTTATAAGGAGCAGGGCTGTATCGTCACCTTTAATGTTGCGCATCAGTTCGAGAACCTGCTTTTGTGTTGTTGCATCGAGCGCTGTAGTAGGTTCATCAGCAATGATAAGACTCGGGTTTGTCATTAATACTGAAGCTATCATGACGCGCTGTTGCTGTCCGCCTGAAAGGCGAAAGGGGTATTCTCCAAGACAGCGCTTCGGATCGTCTATTCCTGCTTTGACGAGCCATTCCGATGCGAGTGCCAGAGCTTCATTTTTGGGTATGCGTTGATCGTGTAATCTGATTGCTTCAACGAGCTGATCGCCGATTCGGTGGAGCGGAGAGAGTGCCGTCATGGGGTCTTGAAAAACCATTCCAACAGCGGCGCCTCGAATTTTGCGCAGTTCCTTAAGGGGAAGTGATGCGATATCCTGTCCGTTAAACTTGATTGTTCCGGATGTTATGCGCCCCGGCGGGTCTGGTATCAGACGCAAGATGCTCATTGCCGTTACTGTTTTTCCGCAACCCGATTCTCCTACTAGTCCCAAAGTGTCTCCGGGATTCATTGAAAGTGAAACACCATCGACTGCCCGCAGGATACCTTCGGGTGTGTCGAAAACTACATGTAGATCATTTATTTCCAGTATGGGCGTCATGTTTCTTGATTACTCCATTTTGGAATACGGTTTGGGGTCCAGAGCGTCTCGCATGCCTTCTCCGATGAAAACGCCGAGCAACATTACAATGAAAAGCGCCAGTGAAGGGTATAGTATAAGCCACCAGGCTGAGCGGTGCGATTGTGCCTCCTGCAGGAGCGTACCCCAGCTTGGTGTTCCGGGAGGGAGTCCAAATCCCAGGTAGTCGAGCACTGTCAGCGAGCCGATTGCACCGACAAGACTGAACGGAAGCAAGGTAATTATGGGGGTAAGTGCGTTGGGAAGGATATGGCGAAACATGATTCGTGTACCTGAAAGCCCCTGGCACCTGGCTGCTTCTACAAATGCTCTGGTGCGCAATCTCAAAAACTCTGCACGTGTATATGTGGCAATGCCTATCCAGTTGAAGAGGGCGTAGCAGGCGAGTAGAAGCCCGAAACCGCGTCCCAGAGTGTTGCCGAGTAGTATTATTATGTAGAGGAAGGGCAGGGCAGACCATATTTCGGTGAGGCGCTGTCCTGTTATGTCCACCCAGCCGGCAAAATATCCTTGCACAGCACCGGCAATTATGCCGATCAGGCAGGTAACGGTAACTAAAAGCAGACCAAATGTAAGGGAGATTCTTGTGGCATACAAGATGCGTGCCAGAACATCGCGCCCCGCTGAATCAAACCCCATGGGATGTCCCGGTACAGGACGAAACGGCCATGAAACAGTTTCAAGAGAAGCAGAAAATATTGCAGATGAGGGGAACTCCGGGGAAAGGGAAGGGGCTGAGACTTCAACAGGTGGTATCCAGTCTCGTGATTTTGCCTCTTCGATAGTTTCAGATATCGCTTGTGCGTCTTCATCAGACAGCCATGTCCAGCGCTCTGCCGGTTTAATAGATTTACGTGAAGATAGTGAAATTGTCTGCTTTTCTACTGTCTCGCGGCTGCGTAAAAACAACCTTACGCTATTTGGAGGGGCAGTGCGCGGAGTGAATGGAGCCAGTGAAATTAAAACGGCACCATCTGCCAATTCCAGATCAACAGCAGGTGAGCTTTTATTGTTTAATCTGGAGTCAACAGCTTGCCTGATGCTTGAATTTGTTTTGCAATACTCCAGTACTGAAGGTATGAGGGATGAAAAATATTCGATTTCGCCAATTTTATTCAAAATCGCAAAATCGGCAGAAAGTTGAATTGCTGCTGTATGGGCGACTGGGCGCAGTTCGAGGTTCAATCGCCGGAATCTTTCAAGTTCATCGGGTGAAAATGTTTCCTCAGGGCCGGAAGTAAAAAAGGGCATTAATATGCGAACATCCTGCTTGCCGATAAGAGATTTGTAGTCAGTCATTCTCCTGGAAACACCGTTCATGAGGAGGTCGTTTTGTTGATAAGTGAATAGAACAGGGAAAAAATTTTTACCGTTAACACGGATCCAGAGCGGTTTGTCGTTGCAGATAAATTCGGAGCAAAGACTGATAAGGTAGAATATTATAAGAAGACAAAACGACCACCATCCGCGTTTATGTGTGCGGAAACGGATCCAGCTTTGAGCGGTACGACTGCGTGGTACGCTATCAGCATATTTCGTTTTTGCAATTTTGTCAGTTTTAGAAGTCATTTTGAAAATCGGATGCGCGGATCGATCAGTACGTAGCAGAAGTCGGAAATGAGCTGACCTATGAGTCCGAGGATTGATGTCAGCGATAATATCCCCATGAACACAGGGTAGTCACGCGTTTCGATGGCCTCGAGTGAGAGCAGTCCCATTCCCGGGATTTCAAAAACACGCTCAATTATTACTGAACCGGCTAATATAACCGTCATGATTGCACCCAGACCTGTGGCTATCGGGATGAGAGACTTGCGCAGGGCATGACGCCAGACGGCTCGTCCCCGTGAGGCTCCCTTGGCAAGAACAGTGCGGACATAGTCTGCGCTCATCTGGTCAAGCAGGGAGTTTTTCATCAGCAATGTGAGCATTGCGAAGTTGCCTGAAACATAGCATGCAATCGGCAAAGCCATATGTTTGAGCCGGTCAAAAAATTTTTCCAGTGGGTTCATCAACATATAGTTTTCAGAAAAAATACCGCCTATGGGAAAGATGTCCCAGAGAGAATCAACTGTACCGCATAGAAGCATTTTCAGAACCATTCCAAGGGCAAATGCAGGGATGGCATATCCTGCAAAAATCAGAAATGATGAAGTAGTATCGAATCTGGTACCGTGGCGCAGTGCCTTTGCTATACCAAGCGGTATGCAAACTATATAGCTTAGTACAAAACCTGTTATTCCAAACCAGAGAGATACTGGTATCCGCGAGACTATCAGCTGCCAAGCAGTTTTATCCGTAAATTTATAGGACTTCATGGAAAGTCCTGCATGGTCACCGATAAGCCACTTTTTATATCGTTGTAAAATAGGTTTATCAAAACCGTAATATTCTATGAGCTCCTTTCTTGTCTGCTCAGTTACTGTGGAAGGACCTTGTGTAGATGCCCCTGATACATCACAACCGCCTGAAACGCCGCTCATTTCACCAAGCCTTTGT
>JAAZFF010000298.1 GCA_012511845.1 Lentisphaerota bacterium | reverse complement strand
TAATAGTGTTGCAGCAGGCTATCTTGGGACAATGTCGATTCGCAGTGGAAGCACCCCGTACAACATTCCGCCTGTTAATGCGGAGCTTGTGAAGTATTTCTCCTGATGTGGGGAGGTCTGGTAGAGACAGAGTTTGGGAGGTGCGGGCATTGGGCAGGGTAGGGCGCCTGGGAGCTCCGAGCGCCTGCGAGATGAACGGACACGAGTCCAGTTCGCTCACCGTGGGATTTACAACGCGGAGGGGCGGAGGGCGCAGAGGCTGGAGGGCGAATGTCCTCATGAGCCGCGGTTGCAGGGCTGCCAGGCTCAGCAGGCTTCGATCACGATAGCGATAGCGATCCCGATGCCGATCCTGAACGACTGCGCACTACTCACTGCCCACTGATCTCTGTCCGGCTTGCCGGGCTCCAGCTGAATTACAGAGAAAGTGTAATGCGGGCTCCGATAGTTGTATCGGTCTTTTTCTTTACTTCCGGAGTGGGCTCTGCGTCATGCTCCAGTTGGAAGAGCAAACCGATGGATACTCTGCTATTTACAGCTGCTTCGATTCCAAACTCTATATTGGCGAGAAAATTGCCGAAATCGGAAGCCTCAGGGATAATTTCAGCGCTCTCCCAAATAGTGGTTGTCTCTGTCAGGTTATAGTCGATGCGTTCAGCAAGGCGCAGTGCAAAGTAGTCGTCGTCCTCATCTGCTTCCTCAACAACGTAAGCAACACCTGCTTCCACACTGAACTTGAAGTCATCAGTGTCTACAAGATATGTTCCAACGCCTGTTGCGAAGATACCGCGAAAGTCTATTCCTGCAAGACTGTCACGCATTGCCGAGGCATTGGCAAAGAGGAAAAATCCGTCAAACCGCTGTTTTGCGTTGGCTACGGCTTTCACCCTTCCTTCCGTACGTTCATCGCGTGTATTACCTTCGTCGTCTTCAACTTCACTTTCGGCATATGCACCTTCAATCATTCCGTAAATGACGGTCTTGTTGATTGTTGTGCCTGTTTCTATACGTCCGGAATATGAATCCGACTCTGTATTTCCAGATTTTGAAGAAACGCCTATAGAAACTCTTAAAAAACCTTCAGAATCTTTTTCATCTTCGAATTCGATTTCAGGTGGAGCAATTTCTTCCAGTGGTGCCTGCGCTTTTGTAAAAGTGCTGAAAGAAATAAATACGATTAAAAGAATCAGTGATGTAATTTTTGACATGTTTTTTCCTATATTGACGAAGTATGTTTTATATTTGTTAGTTAAACGGAACGTATCGGCTTCACAAAACAAGCGAAGTCGATACATCACAAAACAAGGCGTATATGATACGATATTATAAAAAAATCGCCACTTTTATTTTATAAAAACAGAAAATCTATTTTGGAAATCTTAAATCTGCTTTAAGTGCCCTGTGGTCTGACATGTCATTTTTCGGGTAAACTATTGGTTTGCCTGTCATTTCTAGGTCAGAGTATAAAATGTAATCGAAAGTTACTGCCGGGTAGAAACGACTTGCAGGCAGTGTAGCGTACTCGTCGCCCGTAAGACCCTCAAAGGCATTTTTATAACCGCGGTCTAGAAAATCTCTGATAGTTTTTTCTGTCGTAAAGCGTTCATCTTCCAAAGAAGTGTTAAAGTCTCCTCCGACGATGTAGGCGGAAATGGGTTCACCGTTAAATCCTTCTTCCTTGAATAAGTCAATTCGACGGAGAATCTGTTCTGTGGCAAGTTCACGCTTCAGACGATTTAATGTTGTCTGCGCTTCTTCATCGCCGTTCTTTTTGACATAATTACTTTTTAGATGAACATTGAAACAGGCTACAAGTTTGTCATCGATTCTTAAAACTGCGTACGCATAGCCGCGTGGAGGATAAACAAAATCGTGAGCGTGCCATTTTTCATAACCGGCATCTACTACTTCAAATCGAGTTAAAATTGCAAGCTGCTGAAGCGCAGGTTCATCAAAACCGTATTCATAGAACATGGAACATGTGGCAAGCTTCATGTGTTTGTCATTAAGATAAGATATTAAGTTTGAGCAAGTTGTAGCATCGCGTATTTCTTGTCCAAAAAGTATATCCGGCACACCTTGTTTACGTATGATCTTTGCTGTGGTTTTGATCCTTGCCAATTCATCGGCAGCAGGTTGTGGCTCTTTGTAGCCGGATGGGAACCATTCTATATTCCATGAATATACGCTGAATGTATCGGAGCTTTTGGTTGATTGTGTGAATTTGCCCAATATACCAATTGCTGCCAGCAATATTGCGTATACCAGGAGTCTTAAAGATTTTTTGAGATTCATTTTATTTGTATTGCTCATTGTATTATTTTCAAATTCATGCCATTACGGATAAATACGGTGTGTTAACCGACTTGATTGTATATCATTTCTTTTCCCGAGTAGAATGGCTTTCCAGGATCAATTCGTCAAGCGAAATATAATTGAACCATTCAGGCAGAACCCGAGCAGGTGCTCGGGGCTCCCAGCGCTCAGCAACCACCCATCAGCCACGGCGGTTTGCGGAGAAACACGCCCTACCTTGCTCAGCAACCACCAGTCTGCCACGGCGGTTCGCGGGACGGGGACGAGTACGTTAACGAGAACGATTATGCGGCGCATAAGAAAACTGATCACTACCCACTGTCCACTGATCACTGGCACGGCTTGCCGTGCCATGGGCGAATGTCCTCATGAGCCGTGGTTGAGTGGCAACTCAAGTGGACAGGGTGGACAAATTCCGAGTCCCGAGTCAAAATCGATTTTCGACCTTCTGCAGGGCAAGGTAGGGCGCGTTTTTCCAAAACCGCCGAAAGATATCTCACTCAGAGCAAGGTAGGGCGCGTTTTTCCAAAACCGCCGCAAGATATCTCACGCAGAGCACGCAAGCACGAACCCGAGCAGGCGCTCGGGGCTCCCAGGCTCAGCAGCCACCCGTCAGCAACGGCGGTTTGCGGAGAAACACGCCCTACCTTGCTCAGCAGGCACCCGTCAGCAACGGCGCCCTACCACTGACCGCTGCCCGGCTTCCGCCCTACATTCCCGTCCTGTTTTTATAACAAAGAGATAAACTCGGAGACATGGAGCAAAAATGAATTGTTTTCAGACACCTGAAAACGTAAATCACAATCGTCAGTTACCGTAATAAGTGGCAGTACTTCACCAGATACATTTTTAATGAAAAAAACGTATTTAATTATTCGTGTATCAGCCCTGTGTTAACCTGTTCCACCTGAATAAAAAATTCGAACATCCTGATTT